>NZ_CP028414.1:0-172500 GCF_000148585.2 Streptococcus mitis NCTC 12261 | reverse complement strand
TACTTAGATGTTTCAGTTCACTGCGTCTTCCTCCTCACATCCTTAACAGATGTGGGTAACAGGTAGTACCTGTTGGGTTCCCCCATTCGGAAATCCCTGGATCATCGCTTACTTACAGCTACCCAAGGCATATCGTCGTTTGTCACGTCCTTCTTCGGCTCCTAGTGCCAAGGCATCCACCGTGCGCCCTTATTAACTTAACCTTATTTTTTGACCTTTCAGTCATAAACTCTTATTAATACTACAGCGTTTTCGGTTTATTTTCTTGTTACTATTTGATATAGATATTCAATTTTCAATGTGCATTACTTGGTGATCTCTCACCAATGGAGCCTAGCGGGATCGAACCGCTGACCTCCTGCGTGCAAAGCAGGCGCTCTCCCAGCTGAGCTAAGGCCCCACAAGACCTCTCAAGACTAAACAAGACCAATGCGCAGTTCCTTATCCTTAGAAAGGAGGTGATCCAGCCGCACCTTCCGATACGGCTACCTTGTTACGACTTCACCCCAATCATCTATCCCACCTTAGGCGGCTGGCTCCTAAAAGGTTACCTCACCGACTTCGGGTGTTACAAACTCTCGTGGTGTGACGGGCGGTGTGTACAAGGCCCGGGAACGTATTCACCGCGGCGTGCTGATCCGCGATTACTAGCGATTCCGACTTCATGTAGGCGAGTTGCAGCCTACAATCCGAACTGAGACTGGCTTTAAGAGATTAGCTTGCCGTCACCGGCTTGCGACTCGTTGTACCAGCCATTGTAGCACGTGTGTAGCCCAGGTCATAAGGGGCATGATGATTTGACGTCATCCCCACCTTCCTCCGGTTTATTACCGGCAGTCTCGCTAGAGTGCCCAACTAAATGATGGCAACTAACAATAGGGGTTGCGCTCGTTGCGGGACTTAACCCAACATCTCACGACACGAGCTGACGACAACCATGCACCACCTGTCACCTCTGTCCCGAAGGAAAACTCTATCTCTAGAGCGGTCAGAGGGATGTCAAGACCTGGTAAGGTTCTTCGCGTTGCTTCGAATTAAACCACATGCTCCACCGCTTGTGCGGGCCCCCGTCAATTCCTTTGAGTTTCAACCTTGCGGTCGTACTCCCCAGGCGGAGTGCTTAATGCGTTAGCTGCGGCACTAAACCCCGGAAAGGGTCTAACACCTAGCACTCATCGTTTACGGCGTGGACTACCAGGGTATCTAATCCTGTTTGCTCCCCACGCTTTCGAGCCTCAGCGTCAGTTACAAGCCAGAGAGCCGCTTTCGCCACCGGTGTTCCTCCATATATCTACGCATTTCACCGCTACACATGGAATTCCACTCTCCCCTCTTGCACTCAAGTTAAACAGTTTCCAAAGCGTACTATGGTTAAGCCACAGCCTTTAACTTCAGACTTATCTAACCGCCTGCGCTCGCTTTACGCCCAATAAATCCGGACAACGCTCGGGACCTACGTATTACCGCGGCTGCTGGCACGTAGTTAGCCGTCCCTTTCTGGTAAGATACCGTCACAGTGTGAACTTTCCACTCTCACACTCGTTCTTCTCTTACAACAGAGCTTTACGATCCGAAAACCTTCTTCACTCACGCGGCGTTGCTCGGTCAGACTTCCGTCCATTGCCGAAGATTCCCTACTGCTGCCTCCCGTAGGAGTCTGGGCCGTGTCTCAGTCCCAGTGTGGCCGATCACCCTCTCAGGTCGGCTATGTATCGTCGCCTTGGTGAGCCGTTACCCCACCAACTAGCTAATACAACGCAGGTCCATCTGGTAGTGATGCAATTGCACCTTTTAAGCAAATGTCATGCAACATCTACTCTTATGCGGTATTAGCTATCGTTTCCAATAGTTATCCCCCGCTACCAGGCAGGTTACCTACGCGTTACTCACCCGTTCGCAACTCATCCGGAGAAGCAAGCTCCTCCTTCAGCGTTCTACTTGCATGTATTAGGCACGCCGCCAGCGTTCGTCCTGAGCCAGGATCAAACTCTCATTAAAAGTTTGAGTTCTCACTCATTTCTGTCACTGACAGATTTATTGTTTTTTCATTGTTCAGTACTATAACCTTAGTTATAGTGCCCTGCACATTGGTTCGTCTTGTTCAGTTTTCAAAGGTCTTTGTCACTTGCTTCTCTCAAGTGACAACTATATTAGTATATCACAGTCGCTTTCGCTTGTCAACACTTTTTTGAAACTTTTTTAACTTTTTTTCATCAAATGCCTCAACCGCAACATACCATAGTCCGTACGGGATTCGAACCCGTGTTACCGCCGTGAAAAGGCGGTGTCTTAACCCCTTGACCAACGGACCAGAGTTGTTATTTTCAACTCTTACTATTATACAGGCTTTTTCTGACTTGTCAACTACTTTTTCTGTTTTTTTCAAATTAAGTAAAAAGAGCCAGAATTATACTGACTCTTCTATTGATTATTAAACTTAGAAGCACGTTCTTCTCCCCACCAATAGGGCATTAGTTCTGCAACTTTAACCGTCTTTCTTGTATCGTAGTCCATCATGACTTCTGCGTCCTTATTTTCAGCGTTCAACTCTAAGAGGAACTCTCTGCAAGCGCCACAAGGCATACCCGAACTTCCACCATAAGGTGGTTGCTCTCGAAAGGCTAAGACTTTTTTAACCTTAGTTTGTCCCGAAAATTGGTACATATTGAAGAGTGCTGCCCGCTCTGCGCAGAGATGGAAAACACCACAGGTTCCCTCCATACAGAATCCTGTAAATATTTGTCCATCTTCTGCTTCTACTGCGGCAACGACATGATTCGCATAAACAAAATCAGATACTTCATGTGGATTATACAATTTCTGTGCTTCTTCGTACATCTTTTCCCAGATATCCATTGTTGCATCCTTCTTATTTAGAGATTTCTTTTAGCATGTTTTCGATATGCTGGATTGATTTTTCACGGCCTAACAAGAAGATAGTATCTGGCAATTCTGGTCCATGCATTTCACCTGAAACTGCGATGCGAATTGGCATGAAGAGATTTTTCCCTTTGATACCTGTTTCTTTTTGAACAGCTTTGATTTGTGGGAAGATATTCTCTGTTACAAATTCATCATCTGTCATCGCTTCAAGTTTTGCTTTGAAGGCTTCAAGAACTGTTGGGACTGTTTCTCCCGCCATGACTTCGCGCTCTGCTTCTGTCAATTCTGGAAAATCTGAGAAGAAGAGATCTGTCAATGGGATAATCTCATCTACTGATTTCATTTGTGGTTTATAGAGCTCAACTAATTTTTCAGCCTTGTCAGTTAAACGGCCTGCTTCCTCTAAGAATGGTTTTGCCATTTCAAAGATAGTTTCTAGGTCTGCATTCTTGATATAATCATTGCTCATCCAGTCGAGTTTTTTCTGGTCAAAGGCTGCTGGAGACTTGCTCAGGCGGTTTTCATCGAAAAGTTTAATGAGTTCTTCACGAGAGAAGATTTCATCTTCGCCACCTGGGTTCCAACCAAGAAGAGCAATAAAGTTAAAGACTGCTTCTGGTAAATAACCTTTTTTACGGTAGTCTTCGATAAACTGAAGGGTGTTGGTGTCACGTTTAGACAATTTTTTCCCAGTTTCAGAGTTGATAATCAAGGTCATATGACCGAACTCTGGAGCTTCCCAACCAAGTGCTTCATAGACCATAAGCTGTTTTGGTGTATTAGCAATGTGGTCATCTCCACGGATTACGTGAGAAATTTGCATATCATGGTCATCGATGACAACGGCAAAGTTGTAAGTTGGGTAACCGTCTTTCTTTTGGATAACCCAGTCACCACCAATATTGCCACCTTCAAATTCGATATCACCTTTAACCATATCATGCCACTTGTAGATACCTGACTCATTGACCGCCAAACGAACTGTTGGAATGATACCAGCTGCTTCACGTTCTGCGATGTAAGCTGCTTTTTCTTCTTCACTCATACCAAGGTATTCGTTAATGTAGCGAGGTGTTTCACCAGCTGCTTCTTGGCGTTCGCGTTCAGTTGCCAACTCTTCTTCTGTAACGTAAGATTTGTAGGCTTTTCCTTCAACTAGCAATTGATCGATGAATTTTTGATACAAGTCCAAACGCTCAGACTGGCGGTAATTTTCATGTGTTTCTGGGCTTTCATCCCAATCCATACCTAACCAACGAAGGTTTTCAAGTTGTGAACGTTCACCATCTTCGACATGGCGTTTACGGTCAGTATCTTCGATACGGATAATAAAAGTTCCACCATGATGACGTGCGTAAAGGTAGTTGAACAATGCTGTACGGGCATTCCCGATGTGTAGTAGTCCTGTTGGACTTGGTGCGTAACGTACGCGGATATCTTTTGACATAGTTTCTCCTATAAAGTCTCTAGGCGTCTGCCTTTTTGCTCTCTATATTATATCACAAGTCTTGGCTGAGGCCAATTTCTATGGATAAAGAGAGTAAAAAGAGTGGACAAGCCACTCTTTTCTTCTATTATAGACGTGCGTTAAGTTCTTTGCTCAATTCTTCAAATCCTGGTTTTCCAAGAAGGGCAAACATGTTACGTTTGTAAGCTTCAACACCTGGTTGGTCAAATGGGTTGATAGCATTCAAGTAACCTGAAAGAGCGATAGCCAATTCGAAGAAGTAGATTGTGTAACCAAGAGTGAAAGCATCTTGCTCTGGAAGAGTCACGTACATGTTTGGTACATCACCATCTGTGTGGGCAAGAAGAACACCGTCAGTTGCTTTTTTGTTTACAAAGTCAACGTCTTTTCCTTGAAGGTAACCAAGTCCATCAAGGTCTTCTTCCAAGCTAGGGATAATCACGTTTTTACGAGGTTTGTCAACACGGACAACTGTTTCAAACATGATACGAGTTCCTTCTTGGATAAATTGACCAAGTGAGTGCAAGTCAGTTGAGAAGTTGGCTGAAGTTGGGTAGATACCTTTTTGGTCTTTTCCTTCTGATTCACCAGCCAATTGTTTCCACCATTCTGAGAAGTATTGAAGTGATGGCTCGTAGTTTACCAAGATCTCAGTTGCATAGCCTTTACGGTAAAGGATGTTACGAACTGCTGCGTATTGGTAAGCTTCGTTTTCAGAGATTTTATCTGAAGTGTAGTCTTTGCGAGCTGCATTCGCACCTTCCATAAGGGCTTTGATGTCAGCTCCTGATGCTGCGATTGGAAGCAAACCAACGGCTGTCAATACTGAGAAGCGTCCACCGATATCATCTGGAACAACAAATGTTTCCCAACCGTTAGCATCTGCTTCAACCTTAACAGCGCCTTTTTGGCGGTCAGTTGTTGCATAGATACGTTTGTTTGCTTCTTCTTGACCGTATTTCTTAACCAAAAGTTCTTTGAAGACACGGAAAGCGATAGCTGGTTCAGTTGTTGTACCTGATTTAGAAATCACGTTTACCGAGAAGTCTTTGTCAGCTACGTACTCTACCAAGTCAGCAAGGTAAGTAGATGAGATTGAGTTTCCTGCGTAAAGGATTTGTGGAGCCTTGCGTTCTTCTTTTGTTTGCAAGTTTGCAAAGTGGTGGTTCAAGAAGTCGATTGCTGCTTTCGCACCAAGGTAAGATCCACCGATACCGATTACAACCAAAACATCGCTGTCTGATTTGATTTGCTCAGCAGCTTTCAAGATGCGGTCAAATTCTTCGCGGTCATAGTTTTCAGGAAGGTCCAACCATCCCAAGAAGTCGCTACCAGCACCAGTTCCTTTACGGATCAATTCATCTGCTGCTGTTACTTGTGATTGCATGTATTCCACTTCATGTGGTGCAACAAATTTGTCTAAAACTTTTGAATAATCAAATTTAATATGTGACATGTTATTCCTCCAATATTTCTTCTTTTCTATCATAACGCTTACCTTCGTTTTTTTCAAGTTTTTTGTCGAATTTCTCCAATTTTTATCAGAATTCAAACGTTTGCGTAAAAATCCCACATTCCAAAAATTTTGAAAAAATAAAAGAAAGAACGACTAGATGTTCCAGTCGTTACAGTTCATTCAATAAATACTCAAATAATTCTAAATTGCCATCTTCTTCATTAACCAGAAACTCTGGATGCCACTGCAAACCAATAATGCGGTGCTCATCGATAGACTCAATCGCTTCGATGGTCTGGTCTCTTGGGTCAATAGCAGTTACACGGAAATTAGGTGCCAAATCTTTAATACTCTGACGATGAACGGAATTAACTTGACTTTCTTTTCCAAATAACTTAGCCACCACACTTCCTTCTACTGTCTCAATAGAATGAGATGTCCCGAAAGGTAGTCCTTGCCAGTGGCCTTCGATTTCTTGATTGAGAGTTCCCCCAAAGGCAACATTGACAAGTTGGACACCGCGACAGATTGCCATGATTGGTTTATTCTGACGAAGCGCTTCTTTCAAGAGCGCCAATTCAAATTCGTCACGCACTAGGTTGTAATCATCACTCTCGATGGTCTTTTTCTCTCCATAAAACTGAGGATGGACATTTTGACCGCCTGTCAAGATAAGTTTGTCAATCATTTCTACATAATCGCGAACAACTGACTCATCACCAACAGGAATGACTAAAGGGAGACCACCGACTTGACGAATGCTCTCTGCGAATCTACAAGATACAGATGAATGAATGTTTTTGCCCTCTGCGTCTACGGGACATAGATTTGCAGCAACTCCTACAACCGTTCTAGCCATGATGCCTCTCCTTTCGAATGTTAACGATAGTCTTATCATATCACTCAAAATGACTTTCGTCTAATATGTTTTTTTAAGGCTGTGATAAATATTTTTTATGGACAAGAAAAAGCTGCCCAAGGGGACAACTTTTTTCTTATTCAAAAACAAATTGATTGTGATAGAGTTCTGAATAGAAGCCACCCAGTTTCAAGAGTTCATGGTGGCTACCGCGTTCAATGACTTCTCCATCTTTAAGGACAATAATCTGGTCTGCATTGAGGATAGTCTTCAAACGATGGGCAATGACGAAACTAGTTCTGCCTGCTACAACCGCCTCCATGGCATGCTGAATCTTGCTTTCTGTCACAGTATCTACGTTCGAAGTGGCTTCATCGAGAATGAGAACCTCTGGATCTGTCATCAGGGTTCGAGCGATAGAAATCAATTGCTTTTGTCCTGTCGAGAAGATGCTCTGGTCATCATCTATAAGAGTATCGTACTTATCAGGCAAGCTTTCGATGTAGTCGTGAATATGGGTTGCCTTGGCTGCTGCCTCAACCATTTCTTGACTAGCATCTGGCACACCAAAACGGATATTGTCTCGAATCGTTCCGCTAAACAAGACCGAATCTTGCAAGACAATTCCCACCTTGCTTCTGAGACTATCTAAATCATAGTCACGGATGTCTTTACCGTCAAAATAAATCCCACCAGCATTAACATCATAAAAGCGATTGATGAGGTTCATAATAGTCGTTTTCCCTGACCCAGTCGGACCAACAACCGCTGTCATCTGGCCTTTAGGAGCAGAAATGCTGACATCTTTCAAAATGGGTTTATCAGGCAAGTATGAAAAATCAATATGACTAATTTCAACACCTTCTTGCAACTGAGTGAAGGTCGGAGCATTTTTAGGTCGAATTTCTTCCTCTGCATCAAACATTTCCTGAATCCGTTCAGCACCTGTAAAGGCTAACTGAAGGCTTCCCCAACTTGCCGCAACTTGAATAATAGGCTGGTAGTACTGCTGTGAAAATTGGGCAAACATAACAATCAAACCTAGGGCTGTACTTGTTTCAATAGACTTATCATTCAAAAGTACAGCTGAACCAGCAAAGATGACGATGGCTGTGTTGACCAGACTCATCCCATTCATGACAGGGAAAAGAATTCCTGAGAACATTCTTCCTTTAAAGGTTGCCTTGCGCACGCGCTCATTTTGTTCAAGAAATCCTGCCATCATATCCTCTTGAATACCTTGCACAATCACGGCTTTTTGACCTGAGATACTTTCATCCATATAGGCATTGAGCTTCCCTACCTCTTTCTGCTGGAGGTTGGTATATTTCCGTGCCATTTTCACGATAAAAATCAGCATGAGAAAGGCCACTGGTGTACTGGCAATAGTGATGAGGGCCAGCGTCACATTTCTCGAAAACATGACAAGAATCAGACCAATGTATAGAACGATGTTGCTCATGACCTGAATCAAGCTTTCGTTAAAAGCTTGGAGGATATTATCCAAATCACTGGTAAAACGAGACAGGATATCGCCATCTTGTCGGCGGTCAAAGAAAGAAACAGTCAACCGAGCAAGCTTGCCAAAGAGGCCTTTGCGCATCTCGTTGGTCGATTCTGCAATCACGCGCGTCATGAGACACATGTATATCACACTGGAGATAAATAGAACCAAAACTAGCAGACCAAGATTGACCATGATTCCTGATAGGCTTTGCCAAACAAGTTCTGGATTGCCATTTTGATAAGCTTGAACTAAATTAGCTAACTCTGTTACCGCTTGTCCAGAAAATACCGGAAAGAGAGCTTGGGCAAGAGTCGCCAGAACAATCATCAGGATAACAACTACAAATGATAGCTTATAGACTTTAAAATAATTCCAAAAAAATTGAACTGTCTTCATTTTACTCCTCCTTTCCTTTCTGTGTTTCGTAGATTTCACGGTAAACGGAATTGTTGGCAACCAAGTCTGCATGCGTACCTTGACCAATCAATCGTCCTTGATCTAGAACCAAGATTTTATCTGCATGAACAACCGAGCTAATCTTTTGAGCGATGATAATGGTTGTCGTTCCCTTCAAGTCCTTATTCAAGGCTTCCTGAACCAGGCGCTCTGACTTGGCATCCAAGGCTGAGGTCGAATCGTCAAAAATCAGAATACGTGGATTGCTGACAATTCCACGGGCAATCGACATCCTTTGTTTTTGCCCACCTGAAAAGTTGGTTCCCCTTTCTTCAACTGGACTTTCAAAGGTTTTCTCCATACGATGAATGAATTCACTGGCTTGAGCAATATTGGCTGCGCGCTCCATTTCAAATAAAGTAGCATCTCCCTTACCCTGTCTCAAGTTATCTGCAATCGTTCCACTAAAGAGAATGGCACGTTGGAGAACGATAGAAACTGTTTTACGCAGGGTTCCTTCACTCACTTCTCGAATATCCTTGCCTCCAATTTTGATAGCACCCTCCTGTGGGTCAAAGAGACGTGGAATCAATTGAGCCAAGGTTGATTTTCCTGCACCAGTCGCTCCAACGACACCAACCATTTGACCAGGTTCGATAGTAAAGCTCACATCTTTCAGCATCGGTTCCTTGTCCATTGGATAGGTAAAGGTTACATTTTCAAAGCTAAGACTTCCTACCAAGTCTTCATCTGGCACATCCTTGAAGGTCATGGCTGGCTCTGCGTCAAGAATTTCTCGAATACGACGCATAGAAATCATAGCACGACTGACAGAATTTCCCAAAAATCCAACCATGACAATGGTAAAGATAATCTGGCTCAGGTAATTGACAAAGGAAGCAATGGAGCCAACAACTGACGGATCCGACTGAACCATCCCCGCAACTAGCCAAATAGAGAAAAATACCGCCCCATAACCGACCAACATCATGAAAGGTTCCACTACTGAAAAGGCATAACCGATGTAAAGATTTTGACCGAGTAGCTCGTCTGAAACCTCCGTAAACTTAGCAAACTGCTCTTTTTCTTGGACAAAGGACTTGACCACACGAACGCCACGCAAATTTTCCTTTGCAATGGCATTGATGCGTTCAAGAAGGGTTTGAAACTTGGCAAAACGAGGCCCCATCATACCCATCATGACAGCAGTCAAACCAAAAATCAAGACTACCATGAGAACAATCACCCACCACAGAGAAGGTAAGGTTTGAACCGCCAAGATAAACGAACCGATGAACAAGAGGGGGAGCCTGAAAAGAATTTGGAAGGTCATCATGACGACGTTCTGAATCTGGTTGATATCATTTGTCATTCGAACGACTAGATTTCCCGCATTAAATTGTTCAATATTAGCATAAGAAAATGTTTGGATTTTACGGAAGGCATCCTCCCGAAGGTCAGATGAAACTCCTTGGGCAATATAGGCTGCGAGGACAACATTGAGCCCACCAGCAACCAAACCGAGCAGGGCCACACCAATCAACCAAGCCCCGATACTATAAATAGCTTCATAGTTCCCAGCAAGGAGGGCATCTAACACTTCCTGCAGATAACGCGGCTGCAGAAGTGAACTAGCAACCATCAAGCCTGTCATCAGGAGCGAAGCCAAGGCCTGCCACTTGTAGGTTTTTATTTTCTGAATCAGCATACTTTCTCCTTAAAAAATAGACAAAAGGGAGCGACAATGTGTCAGCTCCTTCTCATTCTGTTTGTGTGATGTTATTCTAGCAAAAAAGTGAGAACTTGTCAAAGAAGTCTCCTTGATACAGCTAGAATGACTAGTAATTTTCTCTTTATAGTTTCTGTTTTAACTCGACCAAGACATTCATAGCTTGCATGGGTGTCATATTGTAAACATCCAATTTAGCTAATTCTGCTAGGATAGGATGCTCTTCTGCCGTATCAAAGAGTGAAATCTGTTCAGTGACGGCACTTGTTTGTCTCATGGGAGCAGGACTTTCTGTTCCTTGACTCTCTAGCTGAGTCAAAATCTTATCCGCCCTTGCTAAAAGGTCTGCTGGCAAGCCAGCAATCTTGGCAACATGGATACCGTAGGATTTATCGGCTGGTCCTGGTTCAATCTTGTGAAGGAAGGTGACCTGCCCATCCTGCTCCAAGGTTGCCACGTGGACATTGACCAAGTGTTGTAAACTAGACTCCAGACTAGTCAACTCATGGTAGTGGGTCGCAAAGAGGGTCTTGGCTCCGATATGCTCGTGAATGTATTCGATTATAGACTGAGCAAGAGCCATACCGTCGTAAGTTGCAGTTCCCCGTCCCAATTCATCAAAGAGAATGAGAGAGTCCTTGGTCGCATGCGAAATGGCATTGTTGGCCTCCATCATCTCCACCATGAAGGTTGACTGACCTGAAACCAAGTCATCTGCTGCTCCGATACGGGTAAAGATCGCATCAAAAATAGGTAAATAGGCGCTTTCTGCCGGTACATAGGAACCCATCTGGGCCATTATCGCCGTCATGGCTAACTGACGCATATAGGTTGACTTCCCACTCATGTTTGGCCCTGTAATCAGTTGAATACTGGTATCTTCTGCCATCTGAATCGTATTTGGAATATAGGTCTGAGCCCCCATAACCTTTTCAACGACAGCATGGCGCCCTTTCTGGATATCAATTCGCGAATCATCTCCGAATTCAGGTCGAATCAAATGCTGGGTTTCAGCCACAACCGCCAGACTCTGTAAGACATCAACTGTAGCAATTCCTTGGGCTAGAGCTTGTAAACGCTGGATGTACTTGCTAACCTCTTCACGAATACGCATAAAAATTTCGTACTCTAGGTTAGCTGACTTCTCACGTGCCTCCAACATATCTCCCTCGATACGGGCTAATTCTTCGGTTCCAAAGCGTTCTGAGTTTTTCAGCGTCACCTTGCGGAAAAAGTGAGCAGGCACATTTCCCAGTTGCGAATTGGTCACATGGAAATAGTAGCCATCCTTTTTATTGTAGTCAATCTTAAGCGTGCTGATACCAGAGTTTTCTCGCTCCTTAGCCTCAATTTCAGCAATCCAACTAGTCCCTTCTCTGAGAACGCGACGGTACTTGTCTAAGGTCTCATCAAAGCCAGTCCGGATAATTCCTCCATCTGTAATCACATGAGGAGCTTCAGGAGCAATCGCTGCGCTAATCAAACTCTCCAACTCAGGGATTCCATCCAGTTGTTCGATGAGATAAGCTAGAGCAGGTTGCTCCATTCCTTCTAAAATCGCACGAATCCGTGGCACACTAGACAAGGTGGTCGCTAGCTGCAAGAGATCCTTGGGATTGGTTTTGCCAAAAGAAACACGACTAGCCAAGCGCTCAATGTCATAAACACCCTTGAGACTGTCTGTCAAATCACTACGCTCAAAGAAATGGTCGAGAAAGACCTGCACAACTTCTTGGCGTTGGACAATTCGTTCCTTATCAATCAGGGGGCGATGAATCCAAGACCGCAAGAGACGCATTCCCATAGCTGTTTTGGTTTCATCCAAAAGCCAAAAAAGACTACCTTGCTTCTTGCCTGAACGGGCATTCTCAACCAAATCCAGACTAGCCTTGGTCGCATAATCCATCTGCAAAAAATCTTTGATTTCATAGCGGATAACAGGCTTGAGGTGGTTCAATTCCCTCATCTGAGTCCGATGAACATACTGAAGCAGTTTACTAGATGCCGCTTGCTCCACAGCTGCCAATCGTGAATCCAGTAAATGAAGGTCTTCAAAGCCTTCTTTTTCATAGGAAAGTACCAGATTCATCTGACGACTAAGGATCTGTTCTTCTTCCTCAGACAAGTCATAACCCAGCACCACTTCTCGAGCCTTGAGATTGCGGATTTCCCCACAAACCAGCGTAAAATCCAAAAGACCTGTCACATAAAAAACACCCGTCACTAGGTCCATATAAGCGAGGCCAAATTGACTGCCATCACGGTCTATGGCAACCAAGAAATTGTTCTGACTGTCCGGCTTACTACTGTCGACCACTGTTCCTGGCGTAATGACCTGAACAACCTCTCGTTTCACAACTCCAACAGCTTGTTTAGGATCTTCCATCTGCTCTGCGATAGCTACCTTATAGCCCTGCTCAATCAAGACATCAATGTACTGTTGGGCAGAATGATAGGGAACACCCGCCATAGGAATCGGATTGTCCGCATTCTTGTTGCGACTCGTTAAGGAAATTTCCAGAATCTGCGCAGCATTGACCGCATCCTCATAAAATAATTCATAAAAATCACCCATCCGAAAGAGCAAAAAAGCATCTGGATATTGCTTTTTAATATCCACATACTGTTGCATGCCGGGGGATAGCTTTTCTGTCGCCATTTTCCGTCTCTCCTTGTCAAAAATAAGTCTTGAGAGCAACTCCCAAGACCTTACTTATCTTTCATCAAATCTAGCAAACGATCTTCCATGAGTTTGGCAACGTGCTGGTCTCGACAAATGACCAATAAGGTATTGGCACCAGCAACTGTTCCTAAAATCCATTCATCCTTGTTTGCATCTACAATATTTGCCAAAACAGAGGCTTCTCCCAATTTGGTATGAAGTACCAAGGTAAACTCTGCTCTTGCAACACCTTCTAAATGATGAGACAAAAATTCCACTAAATCAATCTTTTCTGTCTCATTTGCTAGTACATAATACACCATATCATTTTTCTTGACCTTGGTCAAGCCGATTTCGCGCAAATCACGAGACAAGGTTGTCTGCGTCACAAAGACATTGTGCGCCTCCAACCGATCTTGAATTTCTTTTTGTGTACTTAATTTCTCCTCAGTAATCATTTTTTTTATTAACTGATGACGATCTCTTTTTCTCATAAAATCCTCTTATATGCATATTTATAACTAATTTTATAACTATATTATACCAAAAAAATAGGAGATTTCAAAAATTTTTTCTTCTTTCTTTAAAATTGTGATAAAATAGTAGAAAAGTCCAAAAAGGAGCTCTTAATGAATACAAAAGAATTGATTGCTAGCGAATTGGCTAGCGTCATTGATAGCCTGGACCAAGAGGCTATTTTAAATTTACTGGAAACCCCTAAAAACTCAGAAATGGGAGACATCGCTTTCCCTGCTTTTTCTCTTGCAAAAGTCGAACGTAAAGCACCTCAAATGATTGCGGCTGAGCTGGCTGAAAAGATTAACAGCCAAGCCTTTGAAAAGGTTGTCGCAACAGGACCTTACGTTAACTTCTTCCTTGATAAAAATGCCATTTCTGCTCAAGTATTGCAAGCTGTTATCACTGAAAAAGAACACTATGCTGACCAAAATATTGGTAAACAAGAAAATGTTGTTATCGACATGTCTAGTCCCAATATCGCTAAACCATTTTCTATTGGTCACCTACGTTCAACCGTTATCGGAGATAGCTTGTCACATATTTTCCAAAAAATCGGTTATCAAACGGTTAAGGTCAACCATTTGGGAGACTGGGGTAAACAGTTTGGGATGTTGATTGTTGCCTACAAAAAATGGGGCGACGAAGAAGCTGTAAAAGCTCATCCAATCGATGAACTTCTTAAACTCTATGTCCGCATCAATGCTGAGGCTGAAAATGACCCTAGCTTGGATGAAGAAGCACGCGAATGGTTCCGTAAACTTGAAAATGGAGACGAGGAAGCTCTCGCACTTTGGCAATGGTTCCGTGATGAAAGTTTAGTGGAATTTAATCGCCTTTACAATGAACTGAAGGTTGAATTTGACAGCTACAACGGAGAAGCCTTCTACAACGATAAGATGGATGCAGTTGTAGACATTCTTTCTGAAAAAGGTCTTCTTGTTGAATCAGAAGGTGCCCAAGTTGTCAATCTTGAGAAATATGGAATTGAACATCCAGCCCTCATCAAGAAATCTGATGGTGCAACTCTCTACATCACACGTGACTTGGCTGCAGCCCTTTACCGTAAAAACGAATACCAATTTGCTAAATCTATCTACGTTGTTGGTCAAGAACAATCTGCCCACTTTAAACAGCTCAAAGCTGTCTTGAAAGAAATGGGCTACGACTGGAGTGACGACATTACTCACGTTCCTTTTGGTTTGGTTACAAAAGAAGGGAAGAAACTCTCTACTCGTAAAGGGAATGTCATCTTGCTAGAGCCTACTGTTGCAGAGGCTGTTAGCCGTGCCAAGGCCCAAATCGAGGCTAAAAATCCTGGACTTGAAAACAAAGACCAGGTAGCGCATGCTGTTGGGGTTGGAGCCATTAAATTCTATGACCTCAAGACCGACCGTACAAATGGATACGACTTCGACCTAGAAGCTATGGTATCCTTCGAGGGTGAAACTGGTCCTTATGTACAATATGCCTACGCTCGTATCCAATCGATCTTACGTAAAGCAGACTTCAAACCAGAAACAGCTGGCAACTATAGCTTGAATGATGCTGAAAGCTGGGAAATCATCAAACTCATCCAAGACTTCCCACGTATTATCAACCGTGCGGCGGATAACTTTGAACCTTCTATCATTGCTAAATTTGCAATTAGCCTGGCTCAAGCCTTTAACAAATACTATGCACATACGCGCATCTTGGATGAAAGCCCAGAACGCGACAGCCGTCTAGCCCTCAGCTACGCAACCGCAGTCGTTCTAAAAGAAGCCCTTCGCTTGCTTGGAGTAGAAGCGCCAGAGAAGATGTAAATCGCCAAAGTTACTTGATTGCAAAGCAATCTAAGTAACTAACGCCAAATCCTGTCAGGAATTTGGCTAGGCACTTCACTAGTAAAGAAACATAAATATTATCGATTTATGTTTCTTTACGTCGTAACCAGAGACACTTGCCTAAACGCCTCACTAAATTGGTCAACCAAATCTATTAATTGGCTTAGTGGCTGGTGGCAATCTTCAAGTCACTAGAATGCAAGGCAATCTAAGCAACGAATGTCAAACCCTATCAGGGATTTGGTTAGGCGCTTCACTAATTCAATCTACTCACTACTACTTCTTTATCATACAGGGAGATATTCTATGAGCCAATATGCTTATATCCTCGTTGTAATTAGCTTGGTGTTCCTTTTTCTGCTCAATAAGTACGAGAAGGAGAGACTGCAAAAACTCTACCAAGAACAACTTTTGAAGGATGAAACATTTAGGACTGATATCAAAGAGAAAATTCACACGACTGAAAATATCAATGATGTCATTGCTTACATCAATAAAACTTATCATCTGGGAATGTTGCTATCAAAAGACATTACAGATCAATTGAAATAAACCGAGTTATTCTTTAAGGAATATAAAAACCGAGTCTAAGAGTTTAATACTTAGGCTCGGTTTTTATATATTTTTCAAGTAACAAAGCAACCACTCCCCCAGCAATGCAAGTGCAAAATCCTCCAGAATATGATAGAATAAGAGAAAGGACTCTATCAAGGAGGAAAACATGGAAAAACAAACCGTCGCCGTCTTGGGGCCTGGTTCTTGGGGAACTGCCCTTTCACAAGTCTTAAATGACAATGGACACGAGGTACGTATTTGGGGAAACATTCCCGAGCAAATCAATGAAATTAATACACACCATACTAATAAACACTACTTTAAAGATGTCGTTCTAGATGAAAATATCATTGCCTACACCGACTTATCAGAGGCACTGAGAGATGTAGATGCGATTTTGTTTGTTGTCCCAACAAAAGTGACACGACTTGTTGCACAACAAGTTGCACAAACCCTAGACCATAAGGCTATCATCATGCACGCTTCAAAGGGATTAGAACCCGATAGCCATAAACGATTATCAACCATCCTTGAAGAAGAAATTCCTGAACATCTCCGCAGTGATATTGTCGTTGTTTCAGGACCTAGTCATGCGGAAGAAACCATTGTACGTGACCTGACTTTAATCACTGCTGCTTCTAAGAATTTACAAACAGCTCAATACGTTCAAGAACTCTTTAGTAATCACTACTTCCGACTTTATACCAATACGGATGTTATCGGGGTCGAAACCGCTGGTGCTCTTAAAAACATTATCGCTGTCGGTGCTGGAGCCTTACATGGTTTAGGATTTGGTGACAACGCTAAGGCAGCCATCATCGCTCGAGGCTTGGCAGAAATTACCCGCCTAGGGGTAGCACTCGGTGCCAATCCATTGACCTATAGCGGCTTATCTGGTGTGGGAGATTTGATCGTAACGGGAACCTCCATCCACTCTCGTAACTGGAGAGCTGGAGATGCTCTTGGTCGTGGAGAATCTCTAGCTGATATTGAAGCCAATATGGGCATGGTGATTGAAGGAATTTCAACAACTCGAGCAGCCTATGAACTAGCGCAAGAACTTGGAGTCTATATGCCAATTACACAAGCCATTTACCAAGTTATTTACCACGGAACCAATATTAAAGATGCCATTTATGACATCATGAACAATGAATTTAAAGCAGAAAATGAGTGGTCTTAACCCTCTAAAGAAAGGATTCTTATGACATCAAAAGTTAGAAAGGCAGTCATCCCTGCCGCTGGACTCGGGACTCGATTTTTACCAGCAACCAAAGCACTTGCTAAAGAAATGTTGCCAATTGTAGATAAACCAACTATCCAATTTATCGTAGAAGAAGCTCTTAAATCAGGTATTGAAGATATTCTGGTTGTCACTGGTAAATCAAAACGTTCTATTGAAGACCACTTTGACTCAAACTTTGAGCTTGAGTACAACCTCAAAGAAAAAGGCAAACATGACTTACTAAAATTGGTAGACGAAACAACTGGCATTCGCCTTCACTTTATCCGTCAAAGCCATCCTCGTGGTCTTGGCGATGCTGTCTTACAAGCAAAAGCTTTTGTAGGGAATGAGCCCTTCGTTGTCATGCTGGGTGACGACCTAATGGATATCACAGATGACCACGCTGTCCCTTTGACAAAACAATTGATGAACGATTACGAGACGACTCACGCATCAACAATTGCTGTTATGCCTGTCCCTCATGAAGAAGTTTCAGCATATGGAGTTATCGCTCCTCAGGGTGAAGGGATTAATGGTCTCTACAGTGTCGAAACTTTTGTTGAAAAACCAGCTCCAGAGGAGGCTCCAAGTGATCTAGCTATTATCGGTCGTTATCTGCTCACACCAGAAATTTTTGAGATCCTCGAAAATCAAGCTCCTGGCGCTGGAAATGAAATCCAGCTTACCGATGCTATTGATACACTTAATAAAACACAACGTGTTTTCGCCCGTGAATTTACAGGAGCTCGTTACGACGTTGGGGATAAGTTTGGTTTTATGAAAACATCTATTGACTACGCCCTCAAGCACCCACAAGTCAAAGATGACTTGAAAGATTACCTCATCCAACTGGGAAAAGAATTGGCTGAGAAGGAATAACAAAAAAAGATAAGGTTCAAAAATGCCTTATCTTTTTTATTACATAACTATTCTTATAAACCTTCACAACCCCATTCCCTTGTAGAGAAGTAAGACTGCAAGTCCTACAAACAAGACTACCGCTCCTAACCTCTGGCTGGTACTATACATCCGTCTTTCTCCTCGAACTGGAAAGATAATTGCTAGAAATGCTCCACCAACTGCTCCCCCGATATGGCCTGCTAGGCTGATTCCTGGAATCAGAACACTTCCAATAATATTAACCACAAAAAGTGTCAGATAGGATTGCCCCAACTGCTGGATATAAGGATTACGCGTAGCATAGCGAAGAATGATAATCGCGGCAAATAGCCCATAGAGAGAAGTAGAAGCTCCTGCTGCTAAGGATTTTGGACTAAATACAAAAACAAAGAGATTGCCCATCATTCCAGATAAGAGATAGAGAAAGAAAAACTTCTTGGATCCGAAAATTTCCTCTACTTGTCTACCAAGATAATAAAGGGAAAACATATTAACAATGAAATGCTCCCAACCAATATGAACAAAAATGGCAGAAAAGAGACGCCAAATCTGCTCGGGAAAGAGCCGAATAGCAGGCCCATACATGGCTCCAAATCGAAATAAGGTATCCGCCCTGTCAAAGTTTCCACCTGTAGTCACCAACATTAGTAGAAACACCAAGGCCGTCACTAAGAGGAAGAAACTCGTCACAGGGTAACGCCTATCAAAGATTTCTTTCATCAATCAGTACCTCCTGAACAGGAATATCATGCTTTTCAGGGATAAAGTCCTGAATTTGACAAGGATAAACCGTACTCAAAGTATGACCAGAAGAATGTTCCAGATAGCGGTCATAATAGCCTCCACCGTATCCAATCCGATATCCTTCCGTCGTAAAAACCAGACCAGGAACATGAATCAAATCAATCTGAGAGGCATCCACCACTTCCAAATCTCCCTGTGGTTCCAGTAATCCAAAGGAAGTTTTGACCAGTTGTTGCGGACGATATACTACAAACTCCATGCGCCCCTTGGGATAGGTTTTGGGTATCAGAACCTTCTTGCCATCCTTCTGCGCCTGCTCAATCAGTTCCTGCGTTTGAAATTCGTGCGGAAAAGAGAGATAGGTTGCGATGATCTTAGCTTCTTGGTAAAAGGGGTGTTGTAAAAGTCGCTCAGTTAAAGCTTGGTCTATAAACTGTTTTTGCTCTCGAGGGTTAGCCTTCATTTCTTGCAAGACTTGCTTCCGTAATTCCGATTTCATAGACAACCCCTCTACTCTGCTGCCTTCTTTTTCAGGAAACTAGAGACCGCATCCACTCCAATAGCTAATGCTTCTTCCTTAGGACTCATCTGAGGGTGATGAAGGGCATAGGGACTATCAATACCTAGCCAGAACATAACGCCATCAACTTTTGAAAGGAGATAACCAAAGTCTTCACCTGTCATAGCAGGTTCGATATCAATCAACTCAATTCCTTCTTTTTCCTCAAAGAAATCCATCAGTTCACGCGCCAAGGCTGGATGGTTCTCAACAGGCAGGTAACCACCTTGTTTGAGTTCCACTTCGACTTCCATATTGAAGGCAGCTGCAACCCCTTCTGCAACTGTTTTGACCCGCTTTTGCACCAAGAGACTCATATCCTGTGTCAAAGCCCGAATAGTTCCATGTAAAAAGGCTGTGTCTGTGATGACATTGTTTGTTGTTCCGGCTTGGAAAAGACCAAAGGTCACCACTGCTCCCTCGATTGGGTTGACATTGCGGCTGACAACTGACTGCACTTGGGTCACAAAGTAACTAGCCGCCACCAAGGCGTCATTAGCTTCATGTGGAAAGGCTGCATGTCCTCCTTTGCCTTTGAAACGAATCTTCACCTCGCAAGTCCCAGCAAAGAGTGTATGAGTATTGGTCGCAATCTGTCCAACCTTCAAATCTGGCCGAACATGAAGTCCATAAAACTGGTCTGGCAACCAGTCTCCAAAAGCGTCATCCTCATACATGAGCATGCCACCAGCTTCATTTTCTTCAGCAGGTTGAAACAGAAAGAGCAGATTGTTCTTTGGTTGCTCCTCAAGGGCGCGCTCAAGACAGCCCAAGGCAATGGTCATGTGGAAATCATGTCCACAAGCATGCATACGACCTTGGTGCTGAGAAGCGAAAGAAAGGCCTGTTTGTTCGACGATAGGCAGGCCATCAATATCTGTTCGCCAACCAATGGTACGCTCTGGCTGACTTCCCTGCAAATAAACCAAAATCCCTGTCCGCCAAGTACGAACTTGAACAAAATTCTTGCCCGCAGTCAATTTCTCAATCACATCTAGCAAATAAGCATGAGTCTTGAACTCCTCCAAGCCAATCTCTGGAATCTGGTGCAAATCTCGTCTAGTCTGAATCAAATCTAACATCTATCTATCCTCCTATATAGCAGAAAGAGGCTGGAAAAAGGGTTCCGCCTCTATTTTTCTTTTACAATTACAAGGTACGAAGCGCATCCTCTAGCGCTGTTTTTTGTTGGGTTTGAGCATCAATTTCTTTGATAATACGAGCTGGAACACCTGCTACTACCACGTTTTCTGGGACATCTTGGGTAACAATAGCTCCTGCTGCGACAACTGAACCACTACCGATTTGAACTCCTTCGATGACCACTGCATTAGCGCCGATAAGAACATTGTCTCCAACACGGACTGGTTCAGCGCTAGCTGGCTCAATCACACCTGCCAAAACTGCACCTGCACCAACGTGGCTGTTTTTCCCAACGATAGCACGGCCACCAAGGATAGCACCCATATCAATCATGGTCCCTGCACCGATTTCAGCACCGATATTGATGACTGCTCCCATCATGATAACAGCATTGTCACCAATTTCAACCTGGTCACGGATAATGGCACCCGGCTCAATACGAGCATTGATAGTACGTTTGTCTAGCAAAGGAACTGCGGAATTACGAGCATCTTGCTCAACAACATAGTCTTGATTTTCTACCAAACCATCGAGAAGCGGAGCCACATCTTTCCAGTCTCCGAATAGAACATTTCCTAGTTTAACAACAGAGCTAGGTACAGCAGTTGCGAGTTGTCCCTCAAAGGTTACTTTCACACTGGTTTTCTTTTCAGCATTGGCGATAAATTGAATAATTTCTTGTGCGTTCATTTTTGTAGCAGTCATAGGCGCCTCCTAGTTCATTTTAATGATACCTATTCTACCAAAAAAGGCCTCAAATTTGAAGCCTTTTTGTTTGTTTTTAGGTATGATTTTTAGGGATGTGAGATAAAACGTGCTGTCGGTAAAAGCAAGCCCCTACCGATACAACCTAAAAACACTCTTCACAACTATCTCCCCGTGTTTTATTGACTATTCTAGTATAGCACACTTTTAGAATTAAGAAAAGACTTTTTATTTACTTTCTTTCGCTTCTTCTATCGATAGGAAAATCATGGGCAAAATAATCAAGGCCATAGCTAGAAGAAGGGACCAATCCACTACCAAGCCTAAAAATAAAACACTCAAAAGGGCAGAAGAGAGAGGTTCACTGGCACTGATAACGGAAACCACCAAAGGAGAAACCAAGGAAACAGCCTTCATGGAAATAAAAAAAGCAAAAGCCGTCCCAAAAAAAGCGATAATGAGACAAATTAAGATACTCCAAATATCAGGAGTAAAGGAAAGCTGATAAACCGGCGAGAGGACATTGCTAAATAAACCAGCCAAAATCATCCCCCACCCAACGGTGGGTACAAAACCATAACGCTTAGCAAAAGGTTGAGGTAAGATAACATTAAACATGACCCCCATGGCACTCAGCAAACCCGTCACAAGTGCTAGTGGTGTCATGGATAATTGAGAGAGATCTCCCTTTGTCGCCATCAGGCAAACACCCAACATGGCAACCAAAACATAAAGAATAGCACTTTTTGACGCTCGTTTTTGATAAACCAAGCGATTGTAAAAGAGGATAAAGACAGGGCTAATAAACTGTAAAATAGTTGCTGTCGCTGCATTAGAATATTCTACGCAGAGGTAGAAAAAATACTGAACTGAAAAAATCCCCAAAATAGCATAGGCTAAAAAGGGTAGGTAATTTTTCTTATCTCGCCAAATATCTAACACTTGCGATTTTAATTGCACTGCAGACCAAATGAGCACAAGACTCCCTGCCAGTGTCAAACGCATAGAGGTAATCCAGCCCGAAGACACCTGGTAATGAGTAAAGAAATACTCTCCTAAAATCCCACAGATTCCCCATATTAAGCCAGATAGAAGCGAATAAATAGTTCCTTTAACAATCTTTTTCTGATACTGATTCATACCTTTATTGTAACATGAAAGGAAAAAAGAAAAAAGTGGCAATCAATACCACTTTCCTATCTTCTACTATTTGATTGTGTTGAAGATGAACTTGATGCACTGCTAGAACTACTACTTGAGCTACTACTTGAACTTGGTGTAGATGAGAAACTACCAATAATACTTGACCAAGCATTTTGGTAATCTGCTTCACTTCCTCCAATAGCAAAGTGATAGCTTGTCGTAGGAGCTCCCGCCTTATTAGCCCAATAACTCGTTACAGTAGCCCCTGAAAGATCCACCGTTTTTCCATTAACGGATACTTTGCCCGGCTTTTGCCCTGTAGATTTGAGGACCTGAGATTGGGTCACACTAGAATCAAGATTAAAGCGTTCATTGCCCCAAACACCAGGCTCAGCCTGTTGGATAGCATTGACCAAGTAAGCCATATATTTGGCATTTCGATAATGCCCAGCCCCCTTAGCCATCGGGCGGTTGTCATCATGCCCTAGCCAACCACCTAGAGTCAATCTTGGTGTTGACAGCATGAGCCACATATTTTCATCTTCATTAGTTGTACCAGTCTTACCAATCCAGTCTGCACGAGCTAAGCTTGAATTGATAGAAGCCAAATCCGTTTGGAAACTTGAAGTGATCCGAGATGAAATCACCTCACGAAGCAAACTCTGCATAATTGTTGCCGTTGCCTTCGAGTACACTTGAACTGGTTTGTCTTGGAATTCATAGATTACTCTACCGTCAGGTGATTCAATCTTAGCAATCACATGTTTCTGATGATAAACACCGTTATTAGCAATTGTTTGATAACCATTGGTATGCTGGGCAACTGTGACTTCAATACCACCGCCCATAGGCAGACTTTCGATACCGTACTCCGGAATCTCGTAACCCATTTTCTCCATGTAACCCTTGACATCAACACCCTTCTCACGAAGCATGCGATAGGTCCAATAGGCTGGGATATTCCACGAATAGTTCAAGGCTTCACCTAGGGTCATCATGCCTGTACCTGGACTATTTACATACATGATAGGATTTCCATTAGAGAATTTTGTCGGATAATTGGACAAGATACTAGCGCTTCCCATCAAACCTTGGTCAATGGCAATACCGTAGGCCAACAAAGGCTTGGTTGTAGAGGCTGGCGAACGCTTGGTGTCGAAGGCGTGATTGTTTTGGTTAGTCTGGTAATTACGACCACCAACAAAGCCTAGAACAGCCCCCGTTTTATTGTCCATCAAAACATTCCCTACTTCAGGCTGCCCAGTCGAATCATCTACCAAACGACCGTAGTTAGCAACTGCATTTTGCATGGCGTTATGGATTTTTTTATTGATCGTTGTCGTGATTTTATAGCCGCCATTACTTAGTTCCTGCTCAGCTCGCTCATGATAAGCCTTTTGAATCGACTCGTTTTTCAACTCTTGGCTAGAGACATTGTCCTGTTGAACTAAGTAATCATACATGCGATCTGTAGCTTCAGCCATAGCTGTAAAGTAGAGATAATCCCTCGAAACAACATTGATAGATCCTGATGGCAAGAAATCTTGCTTGAGATTATAATCCTTGTACTGGTCGTATTCTTCCTGAGTCAGAGCACCCGTACGGTACATGTTGTAGAGAACATCCTTGGCCCGCTTCAAACCAAGTTCTAAGTCTTCATCACTCTTTAACTCTCCAGTATTTTCATAAGGGGAATAAGTAATCGGACTCTGTGGCAAACCTGCTAGGAAGGCAGCTTGGGGAATACTCAGCTTGTTGGCATCGATACCGAAAATCCCTTCAGCAGCTTGCTGGGCACCTGCAATATTCTGCCCTTTATGATTTCGACCAAAGGGAGCAACATTGAGATAAGTAGTCAAGATTTCATCCTTACTCATGCTGCGTTCCAAGGCAAGGGCATCAACAATTTCTGTAGCCTTACGAGCCAAAGTCGGAGCATCTCCAACCACTTGTTGTTTGATTAACTGTTGGGTCAAGGTCGAGCCCCCGCTAGATGAGCCCAAACCTGCAAAGGTTCCCAAAGTCGCCCGAATCACAGCTTTTGGCACAACCCCATTATGTTCAAGAAAATGTTCGTCCTCAGTTGCAACGATAGCCTTTTTGAGATTGTCCGATATTTCCTCAGATGAGACAGAAGTTCTCAGTAAATCACTCTCGATAGAAGCAATGACACTCCCATCTGCATAAACAATTTCTGAGATAGAAGAAATATTTTTAACCTGCTTGACCAAGTCCTCCGATTGGGGAACCTTAGCCTTGTCAAACAAAGCAACTCCATAACCAAGAGCTACACCAGCACCAAAAAGTCCACCGATAAAGCCTAGAATAAAGAGAGTATTCAAAATTCCCTTGATAGCAGCTAAAATGCTACCTAAGATAGCCAGAACTTTCCCACCTGTCCCATCCGACTTCTTCTCTTCTGAGACTTTCTCTGATTTTTTATGATTTATTTTTGATTTTACTAGCTGGAAAAATTCCAGCATTTTTCGTTTTAATTCATTTAATTGATTTTGCATGGATTTCCTCACTTTATCTATTATACCATAAAAGGTAAACTTTCAATAAAATAGCCACTTTCTTCCTTATTCTACTAGGCTATTGCCCAAGTTTGTGATACAATAGTTAGAAACAATATTTTTAAAAAGGAGAAAAGACACATGCACATTTTTGATGAGCTAAAAGAGCGTGGTTTGATTTTTCAAACGACTGATGAAGAAGCTTTGCGTAAAGCCCTAGAAGAAGGTCAAGTTTCTTATTATACTGGCTACGATCCAACTGCTGACAGCCTTCACCTAGGCCACCTTGTCGCAATCTTGACAAGTCGTCGCTTGCAGCTAGCAGGTCACAAACCCTATGCGCTCGTTGGCGGTGCTACAGGTCTCATCGGAGATCCGTCCTTCAAAGATGCTGAACGTAGTCTCCAAACAAAAGACACAGTAGATGGCTGGGTCAAGTCTATCCAAGGACAACTTTCTCGTTTTCTTGACTTTGAAAATGGGGAAAACAAGGCTGTCATGGTCAACAACTACGACTGGTTTGGCAGCATCAGCTTCATTGATTTCCTCCGTGATATCGGAAAATACTTTACTGTCAACTACATGATGAGCAAGGAGTCTGTGAAAAAACGGATTGAAACAGGAATTTCTTACACTGAGTTCGCTTACCAAATCATGCAAGGTTACGACTTCTTCGTCCTTAACCAAGACCACAACGTAACGCTTCAAATCGGTGGTTCTGACCAGTGGGGAAATATGACAGCTGGTACTGAATTGCTTCGTCGTAAAGCTGATAAGACTGGTCACGTTATCACTGTACCACTGATTACCGATGCAACTGGTAAGAAATTTGGTAAATCAGAAGGAAACGCAGTCTGGCTCAATCCTGAAAAGACTTCTCCATACGAAATGTACCAATTCTGGATGAACGTTATGGACGCTGACGCTGTTCGCTTCTTGAAGATCTTTACTTTCTTGTCACTCGATGAGATTGAAGACATCCGTAAACAATTTGAAGCAGCTCCACACGAACGTTTGGCACAAAAAGTCTTGGCTCGTGAAGTCGTTACTCTTGTTCACGGAGAAGAAGCTTACAAAGAAGCTCTTAACATCACTGAGCAACTCTTTGCAGGAAACATCAAAAATCTTTCTGTTAAAGAGCTCAAACAAGGACTTCGTGGAGTGCCAAACTACCAAGTTCAAGCAGATGAAAATCACAATATTGTGGAACTGCTCGTCTCATCTGGTGTGGTTAACTCAAAACGCCAAGCCCGTGAAGACGTCCAAAACGGAGCTATCTACGTCAACGGCGACCGCATCCAAGACCTTGACTATGTCTTGAGTGACGCAGATAAGTTAGAGAACGAACTGACTGTTATCCGTCGTGGGAAGAAAAAATACTTTGTTTTGACTTACTAAACTATTCAACATTTATCTATAAACAAAGGAGTTATCCTCGAGAAAGGTAACTCCTTTTTGCTGTTAATAAATCTCATCTATCTATTTTTAATAGACAGACTACGCAGTACAATGCGCAAGGTTGTTAGATTATGTAAGATAGAGAGATTTGAAGGACTGAGCCAATTAAACAAGCCAAAGCCAATCAAACTACTATTTACGACAACGGTATCTTGAATATTCTTCTTGATGAGTGTTTGCAAAGATGATGATAGCGAATCCAACTCTTGGAAGAAATCCAAGCGATTATCTAACAATAAGATATCACTCATCTGCTTAGAAATATCTGCACTCTCATTCATCACCACACCGATATCTGATAGGGTTAGAGCCGCTGAGTCATTCAAGCCATCTCCAACCATCAAAATAGTGTGACCTGCTTTCTGCAGTTCCTCTACTAACTCAAATTTCCCATCAGGTTTCAAGTCTGTATGGACCTGATCAAAGGGCAAATCTTTGACTAATTCCTCTGTTCTAACCAGGGTGTCCCCTGTTGCCAGAATCAATTTTTTCCCTTGTGCCTTAAGTTTCTCCAAGGCTGCTTTTGCTTCTTTTCTCAAAGGAGTATGAATGCAGAACATTCCAATCAATTCATTCTGATAAGCCAAGAATAAGAGATTATAGTGACTCTTGTACTCTTCAATTAAAGCATTTTGTTCTGAACTGATATGAATTTGCTCATCCTGCATCAAAACATAATTCCCAATAAGAACTGGTTGCCCATCTATATGAGATTTGATCCCCTTGCTTGCGATATATTGGAGTTTCCCATGCATTTCCTCATGTTCAATTCCCTCTATCTCAGCTTGCTTGACGATAGCATTAGCAATAGGATGATAAATGTGTTCCTCAAGACAGGCACTGATTCTGAGAATATCTTCCTCACTATAGTCCCCAAAAGGTAACACCTTTTCAACTATAGGATAGCTAGTTGTGATTGTTCCCGTCTTATCAAACAAGAAAGTATCAACTTCCAGATATTTCTCCAGAACATCCCCATCCTTAATCACCATTTCACGGTTCAACCCCTCCTTGATAGCTGTCAAATAAGCTACAGGAGTAGAGATTTTCAAAGCGCAGGAGAAATCGACCAATAGGAAAGAAATAGCCTTAGAAAAAGAACCTGTTAATAGGTAAGTCAGACCAGCCCCCAAGAAATTATATTTGACGACCTTATCCGCCATCTTGATGAAATAGCGTTGTTTCGTTTTCTTGTTTTCTTCAGATTTCTTCATCAACTCAATCAGCTGTAAAATCCGGCTGTTCATCTGATTATCGGTTACACGAATGCGTAACTCTCCAGTTTCCAATACTGTATTTGCACAAACCAAATCAGACTCTCTTTTTTCAACTGGAAAACTCTCTCCTGTCAAGGAACTTTCGTTGACCATACCTAAACCTGAAACTACTTGTCCATCAAACAGAATTTCATTTCCTTGAGATAGGACCAAGACATCTCCTATTTGAACATCGGAACTCTTGATACTAACAACCGTATCCCCCTGTACTAGAAATACATCGCTCTCTTTTGCAAGAAGGCTTTGTTCTAAATCTGTTGCAGTTTTTTTCAAGGACCACTGATCTAAATGATTCCCCAAATCAAGCATAAACATGATATTGCTAGCTGTCTTGGATTGGTTCATAAACAAGGACAATAAAATCGCCGAACAGTCCAAGACCTCCATCGTTAGTTCCTTACGCGCTAGTGTTTGATAGGCTTCTCTAATATAGCCAAAAGCCTGATAACAAGTCCATATATAGCGAATAGGAGACGGTACAAAACTACGAAAAAGTATACGCTTAATCGCTGCACCTGAAACAATAGAATAAGCACTCTCTTCTCTACGAATGGGAAGAGTCATCAACTCAGAAACTTTCCCTTTATCAATTCTTTTTAAAAAGGCTTCTGCATTATCTAATACAGAAAAGCCTTCTTTTATGCGTAGAGTAAAGTGCTGTTGATCCATGTAAAACTGGATAGACTCAATCCCCTTTTCATCTCTCGCCAAGGAACGAAGATAGTCTTGAATATCCAAGGTGAGTGAAAAAGAAGATGATAGTCGGATATGTTGGTATCCTCTATGTAGCACTTTAAAAGACATATTATTCCCCTATAAGGCTATCTAATTGCTCTTCTTTTTTCTCTTGCTCGTACAAATATTTGGCATCTTGCAAGACATCGTCTCCATGTTGCTTCACAACAGAAACAGATGCATCTAGCTCGTCTTTTAACTTATAAGCCTTAGCCAAAGCTTTAGAATAACCTTTTTTAGCTTCCTTACTTGCCAAGATTTTCAAACCAAGGGTACCAAATGCGACACCACCCAAAAAGAGTGATGATTTTTTCGCAACTTTTGCGACGGTTAATACTTCTTTTAACATACTTATTTCCTCCTTATCATTATTATATAGCAATTTAGATATAAAAGCAATGTCATTTCATAAATTGGAGAATTATACTCAATGAAAATCAAAGAGCAAACTAGGAAACTAGCCGCAGGCTGTACTTGAGTACGGCAAGGCGACGTTGACGTGGTTTGAATTTGATTTTCGAAGAGTATTAGTTTTATTTCTACTGAATCTCCCATCTACTTATTCCTAAAGTTGCTTTCATTTGCCTCTTTTGATACACTTAAACTATGAATACAAATCTCAAACCCAAACTTCAGCGTTTTGCTTCTGCGACTGCCTTTGCCTGTCCCATCTGTCAAGAAAATCTGACTCTGCTAGAGAGTAGTCTCAAATGTAGCAATCGCCATTCTTTTGACTTGGCGAAATTCGGCTATGTCAATCTAGCACCTCAAATCAAGCAATCTGCTAACTACGACAAGGAAAATTTTCAAAACCGTCAACAAATCCTAGAAGCCGGCTTTTATCAGGCTATCTTAGAGGCTGTATCTGACTTGCTAGCCAGTTCAGAAACTAGCACCACAGTCTTAGATATCGGTTGCGGTGAAGGTTTCTATTCTCGCAAACTCCAAGAAAGGCATCCTGACAAAACCTTCTATGCCTTTGATATTTCCAAAGATTCCGTCCAAATCGCTGCCAAGAGCGAACCCAACTGGGCAGTCAACTGGTTCGTTGGTGACTTGGCTCGTCTTCCTATAAAAGACGCTAGCATGGATATCCTGCTTGATATCTTTTCCCCTGCCAACTATGGAGAATTTCGTCGCGTTTTATCCAAAGACGGTATCTTGATAAAGGTTATTCCAACTAAAAATCACCTCAAGGAAATCCGTCAGAAGGTACAAGACCAGCTGACAAACAAGGACTATTCCAACCAAGATATCAAAAATCATTTCCGAGAACACTTTACCATCCTATCTAGTCAAACTGCCTCTCTGACTAAAACTATCACAGCAGAGCAGCTCCAAGCCCTACTCAGTATGACTCCTCTCCTCTTTCACATTGACCAGAGCAAGATTGACTGGAGCCAACTGACAGAGATTACCATTGAGGCTGAGATTCTGGTTGGGAGAGTACTATAATTGACACAAAAAACCGCATTTCAAGAAGATCTGCGGTTTTAAATTTCAATTTTTAAACTATCTATCCCAAAAGTCTAAAACATTTAAAGCTTTTAGCTTCTCCATTTATTTTCGATTCGAAATAAAAAACTTATCAATAAATAGCAAGTGAAATAAGGCAAGTGTAATTCCCGATAAGCACCCATGATAAGAGATTTCTTGATGGGTAAGGGGGTAAAGATTACTATTACCCGCCAAGAGGCATGTTAAAATAACAAATAGAATCCAAAATAAATCCGTCCATTTATATTTTGAAAAATATTTTTTCCACATAAGAACACCTTCTTTCCTATAATCATATTATAATACTTTATGTAAGCGAACACAAGAAATTTGAGGTAATTTTTAAGTAGATTTCGAGGCTTAAAGGTTGTAAAACCAGCATTTTAAGCGTTCAATGTGTCTATGATTTCTCTCTTTTTAATTCAAGATTGACTCAAATCCACAGCATTCAAAAAAAGCGAATTTCAATCGAAATTCGCTTTATAGGAAAGTGTATTAGTATAAATCTTGTATCTTATACTCAATGAAAATCAAAGAGCAAACTAGGAAGCTAGCCGCAGGCTGTACTTGAGTACGGCAAGGCAACGCTGACGTGGTTTGAATTTGATTTTCGAAGAGTATTAGTTCAAGTGCCAGATATCTTCGTTATACTGAGCGATTGTACGGTCAGATGAGAAGAATCCTGCTTTAGAAATGTTAACGATGACTTTATCCAACCATGCGTCACGGTCTTCGTAGTCAGCCAACATTTGTTCTTTAACCTTGATGTAGTCTTCCAAGTCAAGAAGAGTCATGAACCAGTCTTTGTTGATCAATTCATTGTAAAGACGTTCCAAGCGCTCTTTGTTTCCAGCTGCAAGAACTGCATCGCTAACGATGAAGTCAACCAATGGTTTGATAGCTTCACGAGCGTAGAATTCGCTTGATTTGTAAGCTGCTTTTGCGTAAAGGTCGATAACAGTTTCTGAATCTTCACCAAAGATGTAGATGTTTTCGTCGCCAACCAACTCAGCGATTTCCACGTTAGCACCGTCCATAGTACCAAGTGTCAAAGCTCCGTTCAACATGAATTTCATGTTACCAGTACCTGAAGCTTCTTTAGAAGCAAGTGAGATTTGTTCTGAGATATCACATGCTGGGATAAGGAAGCTTGCTGCAGTAACGTTGTAGTTTTCAACCATAACTACTTGCAAGTGTGGAGCTACTGCTGGATCGTTAGCAATAACTTCTGACATGCAAAGGATCAAGTGGATGATGTCTTGAGCAATTGTGTAGGCTGGAGCTGCTTTACCACCAAAGAAGATTGTGATTGGGCGAGCAGGGATGTTACCAGCTTTGATATCAAGGTATTTGTGGATTACGTACAAAGCGTTCATTTGTTGACGTTTGTACTCGTGAAGACGTTTGATTTGGATATCAAAGATAGAGTTTGTATTGATTTCCACACCTTGGTGTTCTTTCAAGTGACGAGCCAATTTACGTTTGTTGTGAACCTTGATGCTTTCCAATTTTTCTTTGACAGCTGCTTTGTCTTCATAAGACAAGAGTTTTTCAAGCTCATCTGCTTCATGGTGCCAACCTTCTCCAATAATCTCATCCAAGTAGTGAGATAGTCTTGGGTTAGCATGCATGAGCCAACGACGGAAAGTGATACCGTTTGTTTTGTTGTTGAATTTTTCTGGGTAAAGGTCGTAGAAAGCTTTCAACTCAGAGTTCTTCAAGATTTCAGTATGAAGTGCCGCTACTCCGTTAACACTGTATCCGTAGTGGATATCCATGTGAGCCATGTGAACACGTCCGCTCTCATCGATAATTTGAACAGCTGGATCTTTGTATTCTGCTTTCACGCGACGATCCAATTCTTCGATGATTGGTACCAAGTGAGGAACCACTTCTTGCAAGAATTCAAGAGGCCATTTTTCAAGGGCTTCAGCAAGGATTGTGTGGTTAGTGTAGGCAGTCATGCTACGAACAATTGAGATCGCTTCGTCAAGTTCGATACCACGAGCAGTCAAAAGACGGATCAACTCAGGAATAACCATTGATGGGTGAGTATCGTTGATTTGGACAACTGCGTAGTCAGCAAGGTCATGCAAGTTGCTTCCTTTTTCGATTGCTTCGTCGATGATCAATTGCGCACCGTTTGAAACCATGAAGTATTGTTGGAAGATACGGAGCAATTCACCTTGACGGTCACTATCATCTGGGTAAAGGAAAAGAGTCAAGTTGCGAGCGATATCTGTCTTGTCAAAGTTGATACCGTCTTTAATGATTGAAGAATCAACTGAATCCAAGTCAAACAAACGCAAGCGGTTCTTAGTTTCTGTCTTGTAACCAGGTACATCGATATCGTAAAGAGTTGATGTCAATGTGAAGTGAGCAAATGGCACTTGGTAGCTACGGCTTGAGCGAACCAACCAGTTTTGCTCTGTCAGCCATGCGTTTGGAATTGTTTCTTGTTGGTTATTTTTAAGAACTTGTTGGAAAAGACCGTAGTGGTAGTTAAGACCAACACCGTCACCGTTCAAACCAAGAGTAGCAATTGAGTCGATAAAGCAGGCAGCCAAACGTCCCAAACCACCATTACCAAGAGATGGTTCCAATTCAACTTCTTCAACTTCGATCAAGTCTTTACCTGCAGCTGCAAGTTCTTTTTTAACATCGTCGTAAAGACCAAGGTTGATCAAGTTGTTTGACAAAAGTTTACCAATCAAGAACTCAGCTGAGATGTAGTAAACTTTTTTCTTACCAGTGTTAACTGGCTTTTGACTACTTGCAAGCTTGCTGTAGTTAAGAAGAGCCAGATAAAGCTCTTCATTGCTACATTCTGCAATGGTTTTATTGTAACGATTTTGTACAAATTCTTGTAGTGATAACATGTTTAAGGTGTCTCCTGATATTGTATTATTTCTTTAATTCCACCAAATTTTCATTGATTCGGCGATAGATTGTTGTCAAGTCAAGCAAGCCTTCCTCGACAGCTGGTGTCAATTGATCTTCAGTCATACGCCAAGACCAGTTTCCACCAAGAGTAGATGGGAAGTTCATACGAGCTGCCTCATCCAATTCTAGCAAATCTTGCATAGTTGCAATTGCCATGAAGCTAACTGATGAAAAGACTGTACGAAGCATAGCATGTGGCACTGTTTCGTATTCTTTACGGTTAGTGTAGCGAGCCATGTATTCACGAGTCGCATCATCGATCTCGTTACGGTACCAACCAAGGACCGTATTGTTATCGTGTGTTCCTGTGTACATAACTGAGTTAGCAGGTGCCAAGTGTGGGCTATCGATGCTTTCGTCTTCTGGGTTGAATGCAAATTGAAGAATCTTCATTCCTGGGAAGCCCGTACGTTCACGCAATTCGATAACTTCGTCTGTCATGAAACCAAGATCTTCTGCGATGATGTTTAACTCACCAAGTTCTTCCTTAACGGCTGCAAAAAGCTTGTAGCCAGGGCCTTTCACCCACTCACCAGGTGCTGCTGTATCAGAACCAGCAGGGATTTCCCAGTAAGATTCGAAGCCACGGAAGTGGTCAATACGAACGATGTCGTAGATTTTGAAGCTTTCACGCAAGCGTTCAATCCACCATTTGTAGCCGTCTTTGTCCATTGCTTCCCAGTCATAGATTGGGTTACCCCAAAGCTGACCAGTTGCAGAAAATTCATCTGGTGGGCATCCTGCGATGCAAGTAGCCTTACCATTGACATCAGTCTTGAAGAGATGTGGATTTGCCCACATATCGCTTGAATCTTCCGCTACGTAGATTGGCATGTCTCCAACGATTTCGATGTGGTTGTCGTTAGCGTAAGCTTTCAATTTCAACCATTGTTGGAAGAAGAAGTATTGAGTCACACGGTGGTATACCAACTTGTCTGCCAATTGCTCACGGTAGCTTTCAAGTGCTGAAGCTTTACGAGCACGAGCATCTGCATCTGGCCATTCAGTCCAAGCAAGATTGTCAAAATGCTCTTTGATAGCCATATACTCTGCAAAGAGTTCAAGCCATGATTGGTTGTCTTGAGCAAATTTCTCAAAATCTTTAACATCTCCTACTTCCAAGAAACGTTTTACCGCTTTTTCTAAAAGAGGACGACGTGCATAGTAGATTTTCGCATAGTCAACTTCAGATGCATCGCTACCAAAGTCAACCCCTTCAAGGTCACTTGCTTGCAACAAGCCTTGTTCCACCAAGATATCTAAATCGATAAAATGAGTGTTCCCTGCAAAGGCTGAGAAAGATTGGTAAGGAGAATCTCCGTAACTAGTTGTTCCTAGTGGAAGGATTTGCCAGTAACGTTGTTTTGTGCGAACCAAGAAATCAACGAAGTCGTAAGCACTTTTACCAAATGATCCGATTCCGTATGCCCCTGGAAGAGAAGAAATGTGCATCAACACACCACTTTGACGTTTTTTCATAATAAGCACCTCATGTGTTTATAGTTAGATATTACATTTTTATGAACGCAAACGTTTGCGCTATTACTAGTATAGCTTATTTTCTTGATAAATGCAAGCGGTTTTAGATAACTTTTTTTATTATTTTTTAAAAAATTTTTCTTCTTACTCGTATATATATTCTTTCAGGAAACAAACAAAATAGGAATAAGGGTTTCACTTATCTCATTAAGCAAAAATAAAGCGAGTATCCTCTCTGGTTTCCATTTGTAAATTAGGCAATCGTTTTCTCAACTTTTTTTAAATTTAAAACAAAACGGATTTTTGGGATTTTCTACTATTATATGACGATGAAGCGTTTACTTTTTTCACAATTTTTTAAAAAATTTTTACAAAAAACACTTGCAACCGCTTTCCGATTGTGCTATACTAGTCCCATAAAGGAAAACGTTTGCGTTTCCTCATTATAAAATTTGTTATTCTTTAGGAGGAATACACTATGTCATCTAAATTCATGAAGAGCGCTGCTGTGCTTGGAACTGTTACACTTGCTAGCTTGCTTTTGGTAGCTTGCGGAAGCAAAACTGCTGATAAGCCTGCTGATTCTGGTTCATCTGAAGCGAAAGAACTCACTGTATATGTAGACGAGGGATATAAGAGCTATATTGAAGAGGTTGCTAAAGCTTATGAAAAAGAAACTGGAGTAAAAGTCACTCTTAAAACTGGTGATGCTCTAGGAGGTCTTGATAAACTTTCTCTTGACAACCAATCTGGTAATGTCCCTGATGTTATGATGGCTCCATACGACCGTGTAGGTAGCCTTGGTTCTGACGGACAACTTTCAGAAGTGAAATTGAGCGATGGTGCTAAAACAGACGACACAACTAAATCTCTTGTAACAGCTGCTAATGGTAAAGTTTACGGTGCTCCTGCCGTTATCGAGTCACTTGTTATGTACTACAACAAAGACTTGATAAAAGAAGCTCCAAAAACTTTTGCTGACTTAGAAAACCTTGCTAAAGATAGCAAATATGCCTTCGCTGGTGAAGATGGAAAAACTTCTGCTTTCCTAGCTGACTGGACAAACTTCTACTATGCATACGGACTTCTTGCTGGTAACGGCGCTTACGTATTCGGTCAAAACGGTAAGGACGCTAAAGATATCGGTCTTGCCAACGACGGCGCTATCAAAGGTATAGAATACGCTAAATCTTGGTATGAAAAATGGCCTAAAGGTATGCAAGATACGGAAGGTGCTGGCAACTTAATCCAAACTCATTTCCAAGAAGGTAAAACAGCTGCTATCATCGACGGACCTTGGAAAGCCCAAGCCTTCAAAGATGCTAAAGTAAACTACGGTGTTGCGACTATCCCAACTCTTCCAAACGGAAAAGAATATGCTGCATTTGGTGGTGGTAAAGCTTGGGTCATCCCTCAAGCCACTAAGAACCTTGAAGCTTCTCAAAAATTTGTAGACTTCCTTGTTTCAACTGAACAACAAAAAGTATTATACGATAAGACTAACGAAATCCCAGCTAACACTGAGGCTCGTTCATACGCTGAAGGTAAAAACGATGAGTTGACAACAGCTGTTATCAAACAGTTCAAGAACGCTCAACCAATGCCAAACATCTCTCAAATGTCTGCAGTTTGGGATCCAGCGAAAAATATGCTCTTTGATGCTGTAAGTGGTAAGAAAGATGCGAAAACAGCTGCTAACGACGCTGTAACATTGATCAAAGAAACAATCAAACAAAAATTTGGTGAATAAAAAATTTGTTCAAGGGGGGTGGAATTCAAATCCCCCTTTGAATTTATCAATAGAAAACATATATAGTTTAGGTTTTAATTAGAAACCAGTATCCTATGAAAGGAGTTATTATGGAAAAGCAACAACCTAGTAAAGCAGCCCTGCTGTCTATCATTCCTGGGTTAGGACAGATTTACAATAAACAAAAAGCAAAAGGTTTTATCTTCCTTGGTGTAACCCTTGTATTTCTCCTCTACTTCCTAGCACTTGCAGCCCCTGAATTGAGTAATCTCATCACTCTTGGTGACAAACCAGGTCGTGACAATTCCCTCTTTATGCTGATTCGTGGTGCCTTCCATTTAATCTTTGTAGTTGTTTATGTACTCTTTTATTTCGCAAATATCAAAGATGCACATACAACTGCCAAACACATTAACAATGGCATACCAGTAGCACTTACCTTTAAAGAAATGGTCAAAGGAATCTATGAAAATGGCTTCCCTTACCTCTTGATCATTCCATCTTATGTTGCCATGACTTTTGCGATCATCTTCCCAGTTATCGTAACCTTGATGATCGCCTTTACCAACTACGACTTCCAACACTTGCCACCAAACAAATTGTTGGACTGGGTTGGTTTGACAAACTTTACGAACATCTGGAGTTTGAGTACCTTCCGTTCTGCCTTCGGTGCCGTTCTTTCTTGGACTATCATCTGGGCTTTATCTGCCTCAACTTTACAGATCGTGATTGGTATCTTCACAGCTATCATTGCTAACCAACCATTTATCAAAGGAAAACGTATCTTTGGTGTTATTTTCCTTCTTCCTTGGGCTGTCCCAGCCTTCATCACTATCTTGACATTCTCAAATATGTTTAACGATAGTGTCGGAGCCATCAACACTCAAGTCTTGCCAATCTTGGCTAAATTTCTTCCTTTCCTTGATGGTGCTCTTATTCCTTGGAAAACAGACCCAACTTGGACAAAAATTGCCTTGATTATGATGCAAGGTTGGCTTGGATTCCCATACATCTACGTTTTGACTTTAGGTATCTTGCAATCTATTCCTAACGACCTTTACGAAGCAGCTTATATTGACGGTGCCAATGCTTGGCAAAAATTCCGCAACATCACTTTCCCAATGATCTTGGCTGTTGCAGCACCTACTTTGATTAGTCAATACACCTTCAACTTTAACAACTTCTCTATCATGTACCTCTTCAATGGTGGAGGACCTGGTAGTGTCGGAGGTGGAGCTGGTTCAACCGATATCTTGATCTCATGGATCTACCGTTTGACAACAGGTACATCTCCTCAATACTCAATGGCGGCAGCTGTTACCTTGATTATCTCTATCATTGTCATCTCAATCTCTATGATCGCATTCAAGAAACTACACGCATTTGATATGGAGGACGTCTAAGATGAATAACTCAATTAAACTCAAACGTAGACTGACTCAAACCCTTACTTACCTCTACTTAATTGGCCTATCAATCGTGATTATCTATCCACTTTTGATTACCATCATGTCAGCCTTTAAAGCAGGTAACGTCGCGGCCTTTAAACTCGATACTAATATCGACCTCAATTTTGATAACTTTAAAGGCCTCTTCACTGAAACCTTGTACGGTACTTGGTATCTCAACACTTTGATTATCGCCTTAATTACTATGGCTGTTCAAACAAGTATTATCGTACTTGCTGGTTATGCTTACAGCCGTTACAACTTCTTGGCTCGTAAACAAAGTTTGGTCTTCTTCTTGATTATCCAAATGGTTCCAACAATGGCCGCTTTGACAGCCTTCTTCGTTATGGCACTTATGTTGAACGCCCTTAACCACAGCTGGTTCCTCATCTTCCTCTACGTTGGTGGTGGTATCCCAATGAATGCTTGGCTCATGAAGGGCTACTTCGATACAGTGCCAATGTCTCTAGACGAATCTGCAAAACTAGACGGTGCAGGACACTTCCGCCGCTTCTGGCAAATTGTTCTTCCACTTGTTCGCCCAATGGTTGCCGTACAAGCTCTCTGGGCCTTCATGGGACCTTTTGGAGACTATATCCTCTCTAGTTTCTTGCTTCGTGAGAAAGAATACTTTACTGTTGCCGTAGGTCTCCAAACCTTCGTTAGCAATGTGAAAAACATGAAGATTGCCTACTTCTCAGCAGGTGCTATCCTCATCGCCCTTCCAATCTGTATTCTCTTCTTCTTCCTACAAAAGAACTTTGTTTCAGGACTTACAAGTGGTGGCGACAAGGGATAATATATCCCCGCCACCCTTTTTCATTTTATACTCTTCGAAAACCTCTTCAAACCACGTCAGCTTCCATCTGCAACCTCAAAACACTGTTTTGAGCAACCTGCGGCTAGCTTCCTAGTTTGCTCTTTGATTTTCATTGAGTATTAGCGATTGTTACTGTAAGTAATATCCTTACAACAAGCAATTTTTCTCCTAGACTTGAAATAAAGCACATTTCTCTATATAATAATACTCATATAGAAAACACCTTTTAGAAAGATACAAATGACTCCATATCCATTTTCCTATTTTTCAAGTATTTGGGGATTTCGTAAGCCCCTGTCCAAACGTTTCGGGCTCAACTGGTTTCAGCTTCTCTTTACCAGTATCTTCCTTATCAGCTTATCTATGGTACCTATTGCCATCCAAAACAGCTCGCAGGAGACTTATCCGCTAGAAACCTTTATCGATAATGTCTATGAACCATTGACAGATAAGGTTGTACAGGATCTCTCTGAACACGCTACAATTGTTGATGGCAAATTAACTTATACTGGAACATCTAGTCAAGCGCCTTCTATTGTGATCGGTCCAAGTCAAAGCAAGGAATTACCTAAGGACTTGCAACTGCATTTCGATACGAATGAGCTCGTCATCAGCAAGGAAAGTAAAGAGCTGACCCGTATCTCTTACCGAGCGATTGAGACTGAGAGTTTCAAAAGTAAAGACAGCTTGACCCAAGCCATTTCTAAAGACTGGTATCAGCAAAATCGTGTCTATATCAGTCTCTTCCTAGTTCTCGGTGCGAGCTTCCTCTTTGGTTTGAATTTCTTTATTGTCTCTCTAGGAGCGAGTCTTCTCCTTTATATCACTAAGAAATCACGCCTCTTTTCATTTAGGACCTTTAAAGAGTGCTACCATTTTATCTTGAACTGTTTAGGATTACCTACTCTGATTACGCTTATTTTGGGACTATTTGGCCAAAATATGACAACTCTCATTACTGTACAAAACATTCTTTTTGTTCTGTATCTGGTCACTATCTTTTATAAAACGCATTTCCGTGATCCAGATTACCATAAATAGGAGATTTTTATGCCCGTTACGATTAAAGACGTGGCCAAGGCTGCTGGTGTTTCGCCTTCAACCGTAACCCGTGTTATTCAAAACAAATCAACCATTAGCGACGAAACAAAAAAACGTGTTCGCAAGGCTATGAAGGAGCTCAATTACCACCCCAACCTCAACGCTCGTAGTTTGGTAAGCAGTTATACCCAAGTTATCGGCTTGGTCCTTCCTGACGACTCAGACGCCTTCTATCAAAATCCTTTCTTCCCATCTGTCCTCCGTGGTATCGCCCAAGTCGCATCTGAAAACCACTATGCAATTCAGATTGCAACAGGTAAAGATGAAAAAGAGCGCCTTAAAGCGATCTCACAGATGGTTTACGGCAAACGTGTAGATGGTTTGATCTTCCTTTATGCCGAAGAGGAGGATCCCTTGGTCAAGCTGGTCGCTGATGAGCAGTTCCCCTTCCTCATCCTAGGCAAATCCATTTCACCCTTTATCCCTCTTGTAGATAATGACAATGTCCAAGCTGGTTTTGATGCAACCGAATATTTTATCAAAAAAGGCTGCAAACGAATTGCCTTCATTGGAGGAACTAAGCGACTCTTCGTAACGCAAGACCGTTTAACAGGCTATGAGTCAGCACTCAAACAATACCAACTGCCTATTGACGGAAATTTGACCTATTTTGCAACGGAGTTCTTAGAAGAAAAAGGGTATCAGTTTAGCCAACTCCTCTTTCAGCATGACCCACAGATTGATGCTATCATTACAACCGATAGTCTCCTAGCTGAGGGGGTCTGTGACTATATCGCTAAGCACCAACTGGATGTCCCTGTTCTCAGCTTTGACTCGGTCAATCCCAAGCTCAACTTGGCGGCCTATGTTGATATCAATAGCCTAGAACTTGGTCGTGTTTCCCTTGAAACTATCCTCCAGATTATCAACGATGCTAAAAGCAATAAACAAATTTGTTATCGCCAGTTGATTGCCCACAAAATTATCGAAAAATAAAAACCAGCTCGAGCTGGTTTTTTTTAGTTACTAATTTTCTGTTTCAACGAATCGTCCCAAAATATGAACATTCTCAGATACAGAGACAAAGGCACCTGGATCCACCTGTTTCATAATCTGTTTAAATTCATTAAACACTGCACGTGTAATGACAGTGATTAAAACTGCCTTTCTTTCGTGATTATAGGTTCCTTCTGCATCGTGGATCATGGTTGCTCCGCGGTGCAATTTTTTATGTATTTTTTCAATTACCTTGTCTGGATGATTGGTCACAATCATGGCCTGCATGCGTTTTTGCTTGGTAAAGACCGCATCTGTCACACGGCTAGAGACAAAGATGGTAATCATAGAGTAGAGAGCGTATTTCCAACCAAAGGTCAAACCTGCTATCAGCATGATGGTCCCATTGACCAAGAAAGAAATACTACCAACATTCTTACCTGTTTTCTTGCGAATGGTCAGGCTAACGATATCCGTTCCACCACTGGAGATATTGTTTCGAAGAGCAAAACCAATCCCCAAGCCCATGACAACACCCCCAAAAAGGGCATTGATAATGGGATCCTCCGTCAAGGTCGCCACAGGGACAAACTGGATAAAGAAGGAACTCATGGATACCGTGATAAAGGTAAAGACGGTGAACTTATGGCCAATCTGATACCAAGCCAAGACCATCAAAGGAAAATTAATGGCGTAGAAGGTCAGCGAAATCGGGATATGAAAACCAAACCAGTGATTACTCAAGGCAGAGATAATCTGTGCCAGACCTGTTGCACCACTCGAATACACATGCCCTGGTTGGAAAAAGAAATTGACCGCCACTGCTGATAAAAAACCATAGACCAGAGAGGCCGAAATCTTCTCATCATACTTTTCGCGAGAGATACTTTGTAAGACACGTAAAATTTTTATCTGATGAGCAAAGCGGCGCAAATAATAGCGCCACCGCTTAATTCGTTTTGCTTGTTTCATCTTCTTCTACTTGTAAGCTGAGTTCCTCTAGTTGTTTGAGAGCTACTGTTGAAGGAGCTTGTGTCATTGGGTCAGTTGCCTTGTTGTTCTTAGGAAAGGCAATGACTTCACGGATATTTTCTTCTCCAGCAAGCAACATAACAAATCGGTCAAGCCCGATAGCCAAACCACCATGTGGTGGGAAACCATAGTCCATGGCTTCAAGAAGGAAGCCAAACTGGTCATTTGCTTCTTCAGCTGAGAAACCAAGAGCCTTGAACATGCGTTCTTGAAGGTCTTTTTGATTGATACGAAGGCTACCACCACCAAGCTCATAACCGTTCAAGACAATATCGTAAGCAATGGCACGAACCTTGGCCAAATCACCTTCTAATTCGTGAGCAGTCTCTTCCTGTGGAAGTGTGAATGGATGGTGGGCACTCATGTAACGGCCTTCTTCTTCAGACCATTCAAACATTGGCCAGTCAACCACCCAAAGGAAGTTGAATTTATCGTTATCAATCAAGCCAAGCTCTTTGGCAATACGTCCACGAAGGGCACCAAGAGTTGCATTGGCCACTTCAAGCGTATCCGCCACAAAGAGAACCAAGTCCTTATCTTCAAGAGCAAGCGCTGTTGTCAATTCTGCTTGGATGCTAGTCAAGAACTTGGCAACTGGTCCGTTTAATTCTCCATCAACCACCTTGACCCAAGCAAGACCTTTGGCACCATACTGTTTGGCTACTTCGGTCATCTTGTCGATGTCTTTACGTGAATAGTTGTCCGCAGCTCCTTTGACCACAATTGCTTTTACAGCAGGTGCTTCTGAAAAGACTTTAAAGTCTACACCTTTGACTACTGCTGTCAGGTCCTGAAGCAACATGTCAAAACGGGTATCTGGCTTGTCAGAACCGTAAAGAGCCATAGCATCATCATATTTCATACGAGGAAATGGAAGCGTCACTTCGATGCCTTTAGTTTCTTTCATCACGCGCGCAATCAAACCTTCTGTGATATCTTGGATTTCTTGTTCAGTAAGGAAAGACGTTTCCAAGTCAACCTGGGTAAACTCAGGCTGGCGGTCACCACGCAAGTCCTCGTCACGGAAACATTTAACGATTTGATAGTAACGGTCAAAACCAGCATTCATCAAGAGCTGTTTCGTGATTTGTGGACTTTGAGGAAGCGCGTAAAAATGCCCTTTATTAACACGAGACGGCACCAAGTAGTCACGCGCCCCTTCAGGAGTTGACTTAGAAAGGAATGGTGTCTCCACGTCAATAAACTCCAACTCATCCAAGTAGTTGCGGATAGAGTGGGTCACCTTGGCACGAAGTTTAAGATTTTCCAACATTTCTGGACGACGAAGGTCAAGGTAACGGTAACGCAAACGTGTATCGTCATTGGCCTCAATGCCATCCTTAATCTCAAATGGGGTTGTTTTAGCTGTATTCAGTACTGTCAGAGCTGTCACGTTTAGCTCGACTGCACCAGTTGGCAACTTATCATTGGCTTGCTCACGCGCAGCGACCTGTCCAGTCACCTCGATAACAAATTCGCTACGAAGGCTTTCAGCTGTTGCCATGACCTCTGCAGATACTTTTTCAGGGTTGATAACCAACTGCATAATTCCTTCACGGTCACGAAGATCGATAAAGATCAAACCACCAAGGTCACGACGACGGCCAACCCATCCTTTCAAGGTTATTTCTTGTCCGATGTGTTCCTCACGAACACGACCAGCATACATACTACGTTTCATTGTTTCTCTCCTCTTTTATTCTGTTACTATTTTACCATAAAAGCGCAGGCTCTTCATGAAAATCATCAGAAAAGTTTGCCAGTCTTTAAAAATCAAGTGAAGACTCTAAAAATTGACGCCCATACAAAAATCCGATGAAGTTCATCGGACTCTTTTATTTTGAATTGTTGCCTGCTTTACGCTTTTCAGCAATTTCGGCTGCCTTTCGAGGCAAGACAATTTCCGTTGTGTAAGCTGTCCCAAAGCGCAAGACACCTGCAATAGGGGCAAAGACGACTGCTAGATAGTTATAGAAGAAATCGCCCTTAAAGGCATAAGCTAGCGCTCCAATGATGAAAAATAGAACAACTGCCTGAATCACTGCTAATAAAATTACTCGTTTCATGTGACCTCCTGACTCTATTATAGCATGAGAATCATCAAAAAGCCGACTAAATTATTTAAAGCGTGAAGAGAAATACTGTAGACCAGACCTTTTCTGCTAATATAAGCCAAGCCCAAGCTAAAACCAAGACTAGCATAAACTAAAAATTGTTGCACATCTCCTGGGAAATGAATCAAGGCAAACAGAACACTAGTTACCAGAAGAAAAATTAGAGTTTGTTTACTATTGTCCTGCTTAGGAAAGAGGTAGCGTGCTAACATCCCTCTAAAGATAAGTTCTTCCGTCAAAGGAGCAAAAATAACGACCGCAAAGAAGGAGAAGAGTGGCTGAGCCAAGGTCAAGTCTGTCGCCATTTGTTGATTTACCGAAGGATCATCTGGCAAGAAAAACTGGACAAGCAGAGATAAGAACCAAACCAGAGCAGGAAGCCAAATAAATCGGTTGAAGCCACTCTTCTCAATATGAACAGGACCTTTCTGATACCATTTATAAATGACGTACACATATACTCCAGCCAAGGCCACATAAAGCAAGGTAGTAGCATAGGGTGAAGCGCCTAGATTCAAAGCTTCTACAGCCCCACTCTGAACGGTACCATAGATAAACACAAAGGATAGAATGGCTAGAAGAAACCAGCCAAGGTTTTTAAGTAGTTTCATAGATAACTCCTATTTGAAATAGCGTTTTACCATAGGTAACTGCATCACATTGATATAAATATGGATTGCTCCTACAAGCAAGAAGCCCAGTAGTTGAATCTCTCCTGTCAATAAAGAAAAGAGATCGATCAGAAAGTAGAGACCTGGCAAGACATAGTTATTTAATTGGAATAAAATCCGAAAACTCTGTTCCAAATTAGCCTTGCGCTCCCCTTCATCGTAAGAATCGAAATAGTCCAAGACATCCTTTGGCGTAGAGAAAAATGCCAAATCAAACTGACGAACAATCGCAATGGTCTTAAAAAGATATTTTTGAACATTGAAAACCAACACTAATAGCAAAAAAGAAAGAGATAAGGTTAGAAAGCTTCCATTTAGTATAATCACTTCACTTCCTGCAATGAAGAGAGCCAATAAAATTGCTACGTTTGCAATATTAAAAGCAATGGTTCCAAACTCAAGATCACGATACATTTGCACATAATAGGTCTCATTCAGATCATCATCCATTTCCTCTTGATACAAGGAGTGAAATTTTCTGCTTTTCTTTAAGAAATTGAACGTCAAAAGAATGCTAATGAAACCTATCAGTAAACAAATAGCTGATATCCATGGTACCAAGACTTTTACATCTAACATAATTCCGTGGGATTCGGCACGTGCTTTAAACATCCCTACAAACATGCCCAAGAAAGCTCCCAAGACAACAGACATTAAAAATAACAATCCATGCTTCTTTTTCATATTCATTCTCCTTATTCACTTGCTAAATTTTTGGATTTCTTTTCAATCCAGTCGATTACTGGTATGAGGGCAAAATAGGCCCAAATAAATTGGTCACTCTGATAGGGACTAAACCAGCCTAAGTCTATCCCAATCAATAGAAATATGCTGACTAATAGAGCTGCGACAACTACATAATAAACCACTTTATACTTGTTCATCACTCGTCCTCCTCCAAGCGAAATACCGATTCGACTGTTTCGTTGAAAATTTGAGATATTTTCAGGGCAATGATAATGGACGGGGTGTATTCATCCCGTTCTAATAGACTAATGGTCTGTCTGGAAACTCCTGCCAGCTTAGCTAGTTCGGTTTGATTGAAACCATCGCGAGCTCGCAGCTCTTTTAGACGGTTTTTTAGTTGCATGTTACACACCTACTCTCCGTCAAATTCAACGGCTTGGATATCCTCAATACGTTGCAACTTGAATTTTTCTTTCCCATTTTTATCGACATGACGTAGTTTGACCCATTCCTCATCAACATCCACAACTTCCCATAAAGATGTTCCAAACACTTGTCCAACGATTGTTGGATTTTTCCCAATTAATTCTTGCAATAATCTTGACATATCTATATTTCCTTTCTCTTTTCTTTCGATTACCTTTAACCTCTTCTCTAACCGCTTGATTTTTTTAGATTGACTACTATAAATCAAGACGAGAAAAGGGAAAAAAATCCATACCCACATGTGGCTCCCTCCTATTTCTTTATTTCTTAACTTGAATTTATTGTAACACATCTTTTTCTTTTTGACAAGCATATTTGTCAAAAAGTTTATGATTTTTGTCATTTTGCAAAAGAAAAAGGTCAGGATTAGGTTCCTGACCAGTTTATCTATCATTAAAATCCTAGTTTTTCAAAGATTTCTGAGAAGTTTTGGCTGATTGTCTCAAGTGACACTTGCACTTCTTCTCGAGTTTGGTTGTTCTTGACCGTTACTTGTCCGCTTTCGACTTCACTCTCTCCTAGGGTGATGAGGGTCTTAGCCGCAAAGACATCAGCTGACTTGAACTGAGCTTTGAGCTTACGGTTGAGGTAATCACGCTCTGCTTTGAATCCTTGTTGGCGAAGAGCCTGTACCAATTCCAAGGCCTTGACATTTGCTCCATCACCCAAGACTGCGATATAGACATCTAGGGCGTTTTCGATAGGGAGAGCCACACCTTGCTTTTCAAGAATGAGAAGCAGGCGCTCTACACCAAGTCCAAAACCAAATCCAGCAGTTTCAGGGCCTCCAAAGTAAGAAACCAAACCATCGTAGCGACCACCCGCACAGACTGTCAAGTCATTGCCCTCAATCTCAGTAATGAACTCGAAAATGGTGTGGTTGTAGTAGTCCAGACCACGCACCATATTGGTATCGATGATATAGTCTACTCCAAGATTTTCCAACATCTGACGCACAGCATCAAAGTGTGCTTGGCTTTCTTCATCAAGGAAGTCTAAGATAGAAGGCGCATTCTCGACTGCTACCTTGTCTTCTTTCTCCTTAGAGTCCAAGACACGAAGAGGATTTTCCTCCAAGCGACGCTGGCTATCCTTAGACAAGGTCTCCTTGAGCGGTGTCAAATAGTCAATCAAGGCTTGACGGTAGGCCGCACGGCTCTCAGGATTTCCAAGAGTGTTAAGGTGCAATTTGACACCTTGGATGCCGATTTCTTTCAAGAAATGGGCTGCCATCGCGATGGTTTCCACATCGGTAGCTGGATTACTAGAGCCAAAGCACTCGACACCAATCTGGTGGAACTGGCGCAAACGTCCTGCCTGTGGACGCTCATAGCGGAACATAGGTCCCATGTAGTAGAACTTACTTGGCTTTTGCACTTCTGGGGCGAAGAGTTTATTTTCCACATAGGAACGGACAACTGGCGCAGTTCCTTCTGGACGGAGGGTGATATGACGGTCACCCTTATCATAAAAGTCATACATTTCCTTAGTTACGATATCCGTTGTATCTCCGACAGAGCGACTGATAACCTCGTAATGCTCAAAAATGGGCGTGCGCACTTCTGCGTAGTTGTAGCGCTTGAAAATCTCACGGGCAAAGCCCTCAACATACTGCCACTTGGCAGACTCAGCAGGTAAAATATCCTGCGTTCCTTTTGGTTTTTGTAATTTCATAGGGAATCCTCTTTAAACTTAATAGTCTTATTTTACCATAAATAGAGGGATTAAAACAGTGAGAAAAAAATTAGGATTTAGATATCATTTTTGAGATTAATAACTGTCAAAAGAATAGCTAGCAAGGAAAGACCAACAAATAGCATCCAAGTCAACTGTATATTCCATACAGCTACAAGTGAAAAACAGGCTGTTCCCACAGGTATGGATAAGGTAAACAATAAACCTAAAAAATTACTGGTACGAGCTAGAACTTCTGGAGCTAGATTTTTCATAAGCATGGCACTAATCTTTGGTTGAACTTTACCAGACACATACAGAGTTGAAAAGAGAAATAGTAAACCAAGTACGACTTGATTGAATAAATTAGCTAGACCAACTAGACTGAGTCCTACGGTCACCCACATCATCAATCTAGGCAAGGACTGCTTCCCAAAATAATCATTGCCCGTAAGGCTACTGATGATGATTGCTAACAAAGCACAGACTTGACTGATAAATAATGCCTCTGTGTAAGAAAAGTCCAAAAGAGAATGGCTCAAAAAGAAGATGTTATAGATGCTTCCTAAAGCGCCACCCAAGGCATTGATAAGCAAGACAGCAAAGATCATGAATCCAAAGTTTTTCTGTCCACCTTTAAGAAAAACGAGACGTAAATTTCGGTAAATTGTTAGGAACTGGTCTTTGATAGAAAGCTTCTCATTTTTTAGAATTTTACCATCAGCAGATGACATTGACAGGCTCAATTTGCTTTTTCCTAAAAAGAGGATAACGGCTGATACTAGGAAAAAACAGGCATTGATTCCCGCAACGAGAGAAAAATTATTGACCGATAGCCCTAAGAGCCAGACTCCGAAAGCTTGACCACCAATAGCTGAAATATAGGTGATGAACTGGGAAAAAGAATAAGCCTCCATCAGATCATCTTCAGCTACTTTTTCCTTAATAAGAGGCATGCGCAAGCCACCTGCAAAATCACTGATAACATCACTAATGACATTGATTAAACACAGGCTAGAAAAGGCAAATAAACTAGCTTGCTGAACAACTAGGGCTGCCAGAAAAAATAAAACCGCCTGAAACAAACCGCTGTAAGTCATCCATTTGACCTTGTCCCTCGTGTAATCTGCCCGAATCCCTACAAAAACTGTAAAGAAAGTCGGAAGAATCATGACAATATTCGCCATAGCAACCGCAAAAGAGGCTTGTGGCAGGGTCGATGCATAGACGATAAATACCAGGTTAAAAATTGAAGCACCAAAGGCATTGAAGAAGCGTGACAAAGTCAAGAGTCGATAAGCTTGATTTCTAAACAATAGTTTCATAGGTAATCTCCCTTCTTGTTCAAATACTCAATGAAAATCAAAGAGCAAACTAGGAAGCTAGCCGAAGGCTGTACTTGAGTACGGCAAGGTGAAGCTGACGTAGTTTGAATTTGATTTTCGAAGAGTATAAGTTCTATATGAAGTATGACTACAGTATAGCACTTAGAAATTGAAAGGGAAAACTTTTGAATATATGCAACACACAAAATAAGCAAAAAAACGATAGAACTTTTGTAATGACCTGAGAGAGATACAGAGTTCTATCGCTTAAAATTTCAAATTATTTTCTTAGTTTGCAGATATTCAACAATCGGTCGTTTTTCGATAGTATTCGGCAGATTTGTTACAACCAAGCATCTCAAAAATATGGACAGCATCCTCCATCTTTTTCTGACCTTCCTTGACTCTGCCTTGCTTGCTATCAAGAAGACCTTCCGCCCACAAATAGACAATTCGGAAATAGGTCTCATTTTCATTGTAGAAATGCTCTTCGATAACACGTTTAAAATAATGGGCATTGGTAAATTCTTCACACTCAATACTGGCTAAAAAGCCATTCAATAGTATAGTGTGAAAAAGGTTTCGATTGCCAGACATTTCCATTAGAAAATCAGATTTACGTACCATTTCTCGTACATATCTAGTAAAAAGTGAAACAGATAAAAATGGTGAACTGACTGAAAATAAATTGAGTTCATAGATCCCCCAAATCTCAGTAGAAAACAAGTAGTCATGAAGGACTCTCCCTTCCTCTGCCGTTAACTCTACCCTTTCATCCATACTCTTCATATAAGACTTGATAATAATGGCATTTAGAATATGTTTCTGTTTGTTTTGAGAATGAGCATGCTTTTGATACTCCCTGCGATACAAGTCCTCAAGTGGAGCTATATTCTTTGGATCGAAAACATCTATGATTTCTTTTCTCAACTCAGAATCTGTATCATACTGAAAACCTCTCGCCAGAAATAGGATTTCCTCTACACTGGCAGATATATTTTCTAGGGCAAATAAAAACTTTTCCACCGAAAGCTCACTCTGACCTGTTTCAAAGCGGGACAACATAGACGGCGAAAATTGTCCCCCAGTTGCTTGTCTCAGCGAGATATTTCTTGACTCTCGTAATTGTCTAAAGACTTTTCCAATCTGCTCCATAGGCTTCCCCTTGATTCAGTATTTTCTTCATTTTATCATATTTTTCAGAAAATTCATCAAAAACTTGCCAAATTGTCAGAATTATGAGAAAATAGAGGATATTTATCACGTGGAGGGACTGTAATGAGAGACGATATCAAAATCAATGACCGCGCTTTGGCCTTACAAGACCAAATTATCGAAAAACTAGAGAAGGTTTTTGATACAGATGTGGAATTGGATGTGTACAATCTAGGATTGATTTATGAAATCAATCTGGACGAAACAGGGCTCTGTAAGATTGTCATGACCTTCACCGATACTGCCTGTGATTGTGCCGAAAGCCTGCCTATCGAAATCGTTGCAGGTCTGAAACAAATCGAGGGTATCGAAGATGTCAAGGTTGAAGTTACCTGGTCGCCTGCTTGGAAGATCACACGAATCAGTCGCTATGGCCGCATTGCCCTTGGACTGCCACCTCGTTAAGCAGGCCAATCACTTTTAAGGATGAAAAAAAGCAAGCCGAAGTTGGCTTGCTTTTTGATACTCAATGAAAATCAAAGAACAAACTAGGAAACTAGCCGCAGGTTGCTCAAAACAGTGTTTTGAGGTTGTAAATAGAACTGACGAAGTCAGTAACATATATACGGCAAGGCGACGTTGACGTGGTTTGAAGAGATTTTCGAAGAGTATGAGTTTATTTTTTACCAGACTTGTCCATATTCCAGAAGTCTGTCACGGCTCCGCGTGAAGCAGATGATACGATGTGAGCGTATTTACCGAGGACACCACGGCTGTAAAGTGGTGGCAAGGTTGTTTCTGCCTTCCGTTTTTCAAGTTCTTCTTCGGATACGGCCATGGAAATTTCTTTGGTATCTTGGTCAACCGTAACGATATCACCTGTACGAAGGTAAGCGATTGGTCCACCATCCTGAGCTTCAGGAGCGATATGTCCAACAACCAGACCATAAGTACCACCAGAGAAACGGCCGTCTGTCAAGAGGGCAACCTTGTCTCCTTGACCTTTACCAACGATCATTGATGAAAGTGACAGCATCTCAGGCATACCAGGACCACCTTTAGGTCCAACGAAACGAACAACGACTACATCGCCATCAACGATTTCATCTGTCAGAACGGCCTGAATCGCATCTTCTTCTGAGTCAAAAACCTTAGCTGGACCAACGTGACGACGCACTTTAACACCTGATACCTTGGCAACCGCACCGTCAGGGGCAAGGTTCCCGTTCAAGATGATAAGCGGACCATCTGCACGTTTTGGATTTTCAAGTGGCATAATGACTTTTTGACCTGGTGTGAGGTCTGCAAAGTCAGCTAAGTTCTCAGCAACAGTCTTACCAGTACATGTAATGCGGTCTCCATGAAGGAAACCATTTGCCAAGAGATATCTCATAACCGCAGGCACACCACCGACTTCGTAGAGGTCTTGGAAGACATACTGACCAGATGGTTTCAAGTCGGCCAAGTGAGGCACGCGCTCTTGGATCGTATTGAAGTCCTCAAGTGACAAGTCAACATTAGCCGCATGGGCAATAGCAAGCAAGTGAAGAGTGGCATTTGTAGAACCACCGAGAGCCATAGTCACAGTAATGGCATCTTCAAAGGCTTCACGAGTCAAGATATCTGATGGTTTGAGACCAAGTTCCAACATCTTAACAACAGCACGTCCTGCTGCTTCGATGTCTTCTTTCTTGTCAGCTGATTCAGCTGGGTGAGAGGATGAACCTGGCAAACTCATACCGAGAACTTCAATAGCTGTCGCCATGGTATTAGCAGTGTACATACCACCACAACCACCAGGGCCAGGGCAGGCATTACATTCAAGACGTTTCACATCCTCAGCCGTCATGTCACCGTGATTCCATTTTCCGATACCTTCAAAAACAGAAACCAAGTCGATGTCTTTGCCATCAAGATTTCCCGGTGCAATGGTTCCACCATAGGCGAAAATAGCTGGGATATCCATATTAGCAATAGCAATCATAGAACCAGGCATGTTCTTGTCACAGCCACCGATAGCGACAAAGGCATCGACGTTGTGACCACCCATCGCCGCCTCGATAGAGTCCGCGATGATATCACGAGATGTCAAAGAGAAACGCATACCAGGCGTTCCCATAGCAATCCCGTCCGCTACAGTGATAGTCCCAAACTGCACAGGCCAAGCACCTGCTGATTTGACACCCTCTTTAGCCAATTTCCCGAAATCATGCAAGTGAATGTTACATGGTGTATTTTCCGCCCAGGTCGAAATAACCCCTACAATCGGTGTTTCAAAGTCCTTATCTGTCATACCAGTCGCACGAAGCATGGCACGGTTTGGTGATTTTACCATGCTGTCATAAATGCTACTGCGGTGACGTTTATCTAATTCAGTCATTTGTTCCCTCCCATTTCAGTTTTTACTATTATAGCACATTTTAAAAGTAATGAACAGAAGAAAATTCTTGAATTTTCAGAAAATTCTATACATATATAAACATTTTAAATTAAAAACAACAAAGCGGATCAGGGCACTTTCTGATTACCAGAATATGCTTTTAATCCGCTTGCTTTAAATAACGTAATGTAATTTTTACAGAAGTTCTTTCAGATAAGTGTATTTAACATCTATCTTGCATTATAAAACTCTAGAACTTTCTCTTTTATATTCGATTCACTCAAACCATACTCATTAAGAAGATAATCCATTTTCCCTACTTGACCGAATCTTTCTTGAACACCCATCCGATGAATTTTTGTTATTCCATCATCAGAGAATAATTCACATAAAGCACTGCCAATTCCACCTATCTGATTGTGGTTTTCTACAGTAAATATAGTTTTTCCACTTAATATTGTTTTTATCTGTTCTGGTATCGGTTTGATTCTAAATAAATCTATCACACCTACTGAATAACCTAATTTAGACAGTTCATCCGCAACTCGAATACTTGGAGCAACCATTATGCCAGAAGCAACTATTACAACATCTTCACCGTGTCTTAACTCAATGTAGCCTTTAGAAAAATCTTCTCCACCTTGATATACAGCCTCTGGAGCTTTTCTAATTGTTCGAATATATTTTAGTCCTTTTAATTCTAATGTCTGGTTCAAGATTTCACGAAATTGGATATCATCAGTTGCTTCAAAAATGATTGATTTAGGAATTAAACGTAACAATCCAATTTCTTCAAATGGCATATGTGTTCCACCATTCATCTCTGCCGTTACTCCTGCATCTGAGCCAATTACAGTGGCATCCAATTGTGCGTACCCAAGAGAAATAAATAATTGATCAAATACTCTTCGTGAAGCAAAAGGGCCAAATGTATGAAGATAAGGTCTAAACCCCTGAATAGATAAACCTGCTGCAAGCCCGACCATTTCTGCTTCCATGATCCCAACATTCACATAACGGTCTCCAAAGTCCTTTTCAAGATTATTAGTAGCCATCGAACTTGACAAGTCTGCTTCTAAAACTACTATATCAGAATAACTTTGGTTAGCTTCTAGAAGGAAATCTCTATACACATGTCGTAATTCTTTCGTACTTCTCATCATTCTGTTTCCTCCAATTCCTGACTTAATCTTTCTACAACTGAAGTTAACATTTGTCTCTCCTCTACAGTAGGGCGAAGATGATGATTGGATTTCATTTCTTCCAGCTCTCGAACTCCTTGACCTTTAATAGTATCTAATACAATACACTTAGGGGATGAATTATTTGACTGTTTTAATTGGATAATCCCTTCATAAATTTCTCTAATATCTGAACCATTGACCCTAATGGATTCAAACCCAAATGCTGAGAATTTTTCTACAAAATCACCTGGATTACAAATATCCTTTGTAAAACCATCTAATTGTTTTTTGTTATCGTCTACAAATACAATTAAATTAGATAACTGTTGATGAGAAGCAAACTGTATAGCCTCCCAACATTGTCCCTCATTTAACTCACCATCTCCAACAATAGCATAGGTATAAAAGGGACTTTTTCTTATTCTCTGACCATATGCAAGCCCGGTTGCAACACTAATTCCCTGTCCTAAAGAGCCAGTTGTCATATCTATGCCCGGCGTTAGATTTCTATCAGGATGAGACGGTAATTTGGTCCCATTTGTATTTAAAGAATGTAAGAATTCTTTGTCAAAGAAACCATTCAAATAGAGTGTGCTGTACAAAGCTGGTCCAGCATGTCCCTTGGATAAAACAAAATAATCTCTATCTCGTGACGCAAATATTTCTGGAGTCATCGGCATTATTTCACCATAAAGCACTGCTAAAACTTCTACTATAGACAGACTCCCTCCATAATGGCCGAATCCAAGATGATTCAATGTTCTAAGAGTATTTAATCGGATTTTTGTTGCAAATTTTCTTAACTCATCTTCTCTATTTTCACTTAAAATCATCCCTTATTCCTCCTTTGCAGATGGCTTTTTAATAAAGGATACTCCAAACATAACTGCTAGAATAAGAACAAGACCAATAACAATGCCTGCTTGTGAGCCAAATTGATTCAACATTCCTAAAATAATTCCTGATAGACCAAAATCTGCATCTGAGAAAGTTGACCCTTGGAAACCAAGTCCTCCCAAAACTGGCATTAAAAAGACTGGAAGAAAACTAATTAAAATACCTTGTAAAAATGCTCCAATAGTGGCTCCACGAACACCACCAGATGCATTCCCAATGACACCTGCAGTCGCTCCACAGAAGAAATGAGGCACAACGCCTGGTAAGATGACAACCGTTCCTGAAGCAATCATAATTGCCATACTTACTAAACCACCAACAAAACTAGAGATAAATCCAATTAGGACTGCATTAGGTGCATAAGTATAAACAATCGGACAATCCAAAGCAGGTTTTGAATTAGGTACAAGACGCTCTGAAATACCTTTAAAGGCTGGAACAATTTCACCCAAAATAAGGCGAACACCTGCTAAAATAACAAATACACCTGCTGCAAATTGACCTGCTAATTGTAAAGCATAAACTAGACCACTTGTACCATTACTGATTTCTTTTTCTATATATTCTGACCCTGCAAAGATAGCTACAATAATGTAAATAACTGCCATAGATAAAGTAATGCTAACAGTACTATCACGTAAAAAAGCTAAACTCTTTGGAAATTTAATGTCCTCTGTTGATTTTGATTTGTCACCGATAAGGCTACCAGTAAAACCACTCAACCAATATCCCAAAGAACTGAAATGACCTAAAGCCACCTTGTCATTTCCAGTTAATTGAACCATATATTTTTGCACAAATGCTGGGGAAATACTCATAATAATACCGAGCGCTAATCCACCTAGTAAGATAAGAGGCAAACTTGTAAAGCCAGCAACTGATAAAATGACCGCAATCATACACGCCATATATAGAGTGTGGTGCCCTGTTAAAAAGATATATTTGAATCGAGTAAAACGAGCAATTAAGATATTGAATACCATACCTGCAAACATAATCATTGCAGTAGCTGAGCCATATGTGGTTAAAGCTACAGCTACAATTGCTTCATTATTCGGTACAACTCCAGATAAATGAAAAGCATGTTCAAACATGGTACCAAATGGATTCAAAGAATTTTGTACAATTCCTGCACCACCAGATACAACTAAGAAACCAACAAAGGTCTTAATTCCACCTTTAATAATATCAGGTAATTTCTTCTTCTGAAGAACTAATCCTAAGATTGCAATTAAAGCTACTAAAATAGCTGGTGTACTAACAATATCCAATATGAACTTCATCATGACGCTAGCCTCCTAAATAAGTCCTTTTTCTTCACAAAGTTTAGTAATTAATTCTCGTAGTTCATCCATATCAATAATACTATTTAAGATACGAACATCTCCAAGATGACTAGCTGAATCAGCTAGATCACGACCCACAATCCAAATATCAGCTGCATTTGGATCTGCTCCACCTAAATCATAGTGTTCAACTTCTACATCTGAAACATTCAAATCACTCAATACAGATTCAATATTCATCTGTACCATAAAACTTGAACCTAATCCTGAACCACAAGCTGTACCAATTCTTAACATTATCTAATCCTCCTGTTTAATTATCATTTCAATGTCATCATAGTTTTTTGATGATATTAAAGTTTGAACATGATTTTTATCTCTTAAAATTGTTGTTAAATGTGACAAAGCCTTTAAATGACTCTCATTATCAATGGCTGCAATACAAATCAACAATCTTACCTCCTGTTCTGGATTATCCAATAAATAAATCGGTTCTTCCAAAACTAACATTGACATTCCTATTTCATTCACACCTTCATCTGGCCGAGCGTGAGGAATTGCTACTCCCTTCCCTAAATTAATAAAAGGCCCAAACTCTTCTACTTTTTGAATCATTGCCTCAGGGTAGTTCTCAGTTATCTTATGTTGATCCAAAAGCGGTTTAGCTGCTAAACGAATTGCCTCCTTCCATCCTAATTTTTCCGAACTAACCTGATAAGTTTCTTTTGTAATTAATTCTTCTAACAATGGTAACACTTCCTTTCTGTTCATTTCTTGATAGAGATACCTCTTTAATGCTAATTTTAACTCTAATTCTTGTGTGATTACACTATATCGTCTTACTATGCTAATTATCTGATTAAGCTCAATATCTCGATAACCTGTATCTGGGAAATCTTTTGATACCAATTCAACTAACTGTGTTGTTTGTTCTTCCGTCATCATAACAGAAACTAGATAATTTGGCTTCTCTGTATCCACCTTTATAGTAGAAAAAACCATATCATAGTCACTACTAGTTTTCGCATATAAATCATCAATCTTTGAGGTTCCTATAAACTCAATTTGAGGGAATAATGCTAATAGATTCTCTTTTATCATCAATGAAGAACTAATTCCATTAGGACAGATAATTGCTGCTTTATAACATTTTTGAGGCAAATTGTCTGCTTTCTTTAAATATCCTCCAAAATGGATAACAAAATATGCTGTTTCACTATCAGGTATGGGCTTGTCAATAGCGTCCATCAAGGGAGTCAAAGAATCTTTTACTAGTTCAAATAAATCAGGATAATGTTCTTTAACATGCAACACATATTCATTTGAGCTAGGTAAGCCGAACTTTAATCTATAGTAAGCCGGTATAAGGTGGCGGCGAAGATTTTCTCTCAATACTTCTCTTTGTTTAAAATGTAACAAAGAAATATCTTCCATTCTACTTATAATAGCCTCTGTTAATTGATTAAAGTAAACCGGAGCAACATCTACTTCACCTTCAAAGCAACTTGATAATAAAACTGTGACATAGCGATAATCATCCTCTGAAAATACCGTATCTATAATTCCCAAATCAACTACTGTATCTAATAAAATAGTCGTTATATCTTGAATAATAGGAGATACTAGTGTCTCTGAAAGACATACTCTTTCAACATCCCTTTGATACCTACATATAATGAATACTAAACCGAAAAGGCAAACTTTTAATTGATTAACAATAGGTACTATCTGTAGCTTTTCATAATAATCTTTAACTACCTGATCAATCAAATCATAAGTTAATGAATACCCCCAACTGGATAAAACATAATCCAACCCCCAAATCCCTATGGAGGATTCCAGCAACTCACTAACCATTTGAAAAGCTAAACGGTGCTTATTCCACTCTGAACCGTGTAAAGTATAACCTTTTGCTCTACTGTACCCTAGCTCCAAATCATTATCTAACATAATCTTTCTTAATGATTGAATATCAGATAAGGTTGTATTCTTACTTACTTTCAAAAAGTCTTGGTAATGATTATTCGATATAAAATCTAATCGGCAAAAAGTGTAAAGATAGATTAATGCTAAGCGAGTCGACTTTGGTAAAACCAATTCATCCGACTTAATAATATCTGTCAAAGACTGCTTCGTACGATTTGATAAACTATAGCGACCTTGTTTTTTATCCAGCACTATCCCTTTATTAGCTAGATAAGGCACTAAATAATCTATTCCTTCTTTGACTTCCTTTATAGGTAAGCTCACCTTAACAGATAATTCATATAATGATAGCTCACAATGATCCATCAAAGTCATCAAAATAACTAGTGCTCTATAATCAAACATTTCTCTCCCTTTCTAACTACAATTATAGTGTAAAAGTTATAAGAATAAAAGAGTATTTCAGCACAATATAATCTCACCTACTACAAGTAATTATTGGGCTGAAACTTTTTAGTAATTATTTTTCAACTTTCTATTGACTTTTAAAAACAAAGTGATATCATTTAGATATCAAATAACAGAGGTCATTCTTATGACTGAAAAACTAATCAATTCAAAACCAAATGGTGTATTAGCATTGATTCTCATTGAGTTGACAATCGTACTTGGTATCTTTATATTTATAATGGGTATTGGTTCGGAAAACATTTTTGGAATTATTATCGGACCTTTACTAATCGTAATTGCAGCGCTAACTCATGCTGGTTTAAAAGTTGTCAAACCTCAGGAGGCTCTGGTTCTGACACTCTTTGGTAACTATACAGGTACCATCAAAGAACCTGGCTTTTACTTTGTCAATCCCTTCAGCGTAGCAGTCAACCTTGCAAACCACACTCGACTTGGACAAAGTGGTGATGTTAGCACAAAATCTCCTTTTTTAGGAGCTAAATCATCAAATGACAATGACTGCCTAGGAAATCCTTGAAGCACGTATCACTTACCTAGCTTATGCTCCAGAAATTACTACCATTATTGATGCCCGTAAGATGATTGTAGATGGTGCTGTAGGAATGGTTGAAATGGCACTAGAACGGCTCAATGAAGGGGAATTGGTAGAGCTTGACGAAGAACGAAAAGCTGCTATGGTTTCAAATCTACTAGTCGTCCTCTGTGGTAATCATGATGCACAACCAATTGTCAACACAGGAAGTCTTTACTAAAGATGGTTGAAGCTAAAAAAAGCAGATCCCCCTTCGACTCTCAACAAAGTTATACGCTGCACTCGCATCATGGGCAGAAGATGACTTTCGTTCAGTCAATGGGCAAATCGAATATCTCCTTACAGAATGTGTCAAACAACAGAAGAAAGACGGAAAATACGTATCAGAAACCATTGACGAACCATTTGAGATTGATATTTAACACCTTCTCCTGTCTGCTAGGTCTGACAGGAGAATTTTTTCATCTTTTTTTGTCAAGTAACTTTACTTTACAAAAAAAATGTGTTATCCTAGTATGGTTGATGAAAATCAGTAGATTGAATCGAATATAAATACCTAAAGGAGAAATCAAAATGGCAGTACCTGCACGTCGCACTTCAAAAGCGAAGAAAAACAAACGTCGTACACACTACAAAGTAACAGCTCCATCTGTAAACTTTGACGAAACTACTGGAGATTACTCACGTTCTCACCGTGTATCACTTAAAGGATACTACAAAGGACGTAAAATCGCTAAAGCTGCATCAGCTGAATAATAGAAGGGAGATACCATGCGCGTAAATATTACACTTGAACACAAAGAATCTGGTGAACGCTTGTACCTTACTTCTAAAAACAAACGTAACACTCCAGACCGTCTTCAATTGAAGAAATACTCACCAAAACTTCGCAAACACGTTGTGTTTACAGAAGTTAAGTAAGCATTCAATACGAATCAATACAGAAGAAAAACGCTTAATCAGCGTTTTTTTCTTTTGTTAATTTCAGTACATTGCAACAAAAATCAACCGAATGACTACATTTTTGACTATATTTTTTGTGAAATAAATTAGAGGTTCGAATATATAGAAAAATCCAAAATCCCTTGCAAGCTATACTTACAAGGGACTTGTGTGTTATTCTTGTACTTCTTTCTGGGCGGCCTTGCCTTGGTCTAGAAGGGCTTGAACGATTTTCTCATCGCGTAGTTTGACAGAATCGTTGATCATTTCTGCGGACTTGACGATGGTTGTTTCTAGTTGGGCACGTTTCTGACGTCCCAACTCAATTGCTGCGACGATACCTTGGTTTTGAGCGACCAGACTTTCAGCCAGTTTGGTAACAGATTCGACAGCGACTGTCGGGCTTTGTGCAATTCTCTCCATCTGCGGAATCACTTCCTTGCTGGTTTCAGCTAGCATCTGAAGGGCAGCATTATTGGCATTGACAATGGCATCTGCCACGACACCTGATTTCATTGATTGTTGCAAAATACCAAGTTGGGCAATAGAAAGCTTCATTGTTGGAATCGTATTACGACGAAGCATGCCCAATTTTTGGCGCATATCAGATGACACCTTCACAAGATTACGCATCTGAGGTGTTGTTGCCCAGGCCACATAGAGACGGCTGACATACTCTGTATGTTGTTGTTCGAGTGTATTGACCACTTCTGCCATACGGGCCAATTCTTGAGACTTGGTCTGGTATTCTACCGTACTTGTATCAAGTTGGTCAGCTTGGGCCTTTAGTTCGGCAGCACGATTGCCAGCTTCTGTCTGGCTGGCTTCGATAAAGGAAATCACTCCCACTAGATTTTCAATGGATTTGGTATTGTCCTCAATCAACATCTCAGCAGAGACGATATTTCGAGCTAGCACATCTTCTTGCTTGACCACTGCGGCAGCCATACCATCGAGCTTTTGCTCCACTGTTTTTGAGTCAAAGTAAAATTCCTGTAAGGTATTCTTGCTCTTGTTAAACAATCGTTGCAAAAAGTTTGGCTTCTCTTCTAACTCAGCAATTTCAGCGTTCTTGTATTTGACTACAAAGCCTTGCAACTCACGGTTGGTGTTCTTGAGTAGATCATCCACTTGGGGAATCTGCAGTTTCTTTTGTTCTGACAAGATACGATTGACCGTATTATTCACACCTTCGACAGCAGATTGTCCAAAATCCAAAAGAGCATTTTGATTGGTGACAAACTGGTCTACTAACTGGGGCACGTGCGCCTTGATTCCTTCTTGCTGCTCAGGGCTCAACTTTTCAAGGAAGGTCAAGGTCTTGTCTGAGCCAGTATTTGTCTCGATGATTTGGGTTGTTTTATCCACCTTAGCTACCGTATTATTGGCAATCTGGTCAATATCAAAATTAAATTCTGTCATGGTTACTCCTTTGTTTCTAACCTATTCTTTACGATCTTTTTCTAGGATACGCAGACTGATATCAAAATCACGCATATCTGTTTCATTGAGTTCTCTCAGGACTTGGTCCAGCTCAAGGTCAAATTGTTCGATAGCTGCTTTAGCTTGTTGCAAACGTTCTTCGGCTCGATTATAGTTTTTAGGATTGGCCTTAATCTTTAAATAGCCTTCTAAAATCGTTTGGAATTTCTCCATCTTCAAACTATGAATGGCAGTCAATTCTTCCTTATCCCCCTCAGCAGAGGTGGCAATCTTATCTAAAATTGCCTGATGGTCAATGGCAATATTAGCCAAGGTCTGGGACAATTCTGGAGCTAGTTCCTCTGGCTCCGCATTTTCAAGATCTACCTGACTTTCTCTATCCAAACGTTCTAGCTGAACATCGATGTTTGCCCTTACTGTACGAACCTTTTTGTCAATACGGTTGTAGACATCAGCATCGATATAGGACTTGAGACAATCCGCCTCCTGATGGATTTCCCTCAGTTCGATCAATACTTGATTAGCCAAACTCTTATAGGAATCTGAGCCTTTCTCTACCAAGACTCCCTCTAACTGCTGAATATCCTTGTCCGCCTGACGAATCCGAGCTTTTAAAAGCTCAATCCGATCATCGAGCGAACGATCCTGCAAAAGAGGATAGCGCCAACGTTTATAGAGGCGATAACCACCATAGCCTAGCAGGACACAAGCCGCAAGCGGAAGAGCATATTGGACCAACAGGCCTAATAAGAACAAGAAGCCCCAAAAATAGAGACAGCCTTTCCAAAAACCATTACCCGATTTCATAAACATTCCTTATTTTCAATTTATAAGTCTATTTTAGCACAAAAGACAAAAATGAGGGCGGAAATCCCCTAGAAAAGAGTTGATTTCTTTGCTGTAGAATGGAGGCTAGAAGCGCGTGGGCTAATTTCAGTAAAGCGGACTCAAACCACAGGCTTCAGTGTTATAAGATTGCGTAATGACCTCTGAGGACATATCAAAACAAAAGCTTGAAATATCGGAGGGGTTGTGTTAGAATGAAAGCATAAAGGGAAAATAATGCTTCTAGCATATATAACTAAAAAACCCCACCGTGCCACCGATGGGGTTTTTTGCTACCCTCTAAAAGGGTGCTACGTCTCTTTATCCATAGCTTGAAAAGCTCAGATAGTACGTTAACAAGTAACGGAGCTAGAAAAAGGGAAAGTAACTCTAGCATACATAACACCTCCCTTCATTAAACTGAGGAGGCTAAAATATTATATCATCAATATCGCGTCATTCTTGGAATAGATAGACCTAGATACACCAATAACCTTACTAGCAAATCTCTAAACAAACCCAGAGATCAACATTTTAAGACAAAGCAAAAAGCCCACTGTTGTAGGCTTTCTGTAAGATATATCTTAAAATTAAAGCATTTTGTTGTAGAATTCAACGACAAGTGCTTCGTTGATTTCTGGGTTGATTTCGTCGCGTTCTGGCAAGCGAGTCAATGAACCTTCCAATTTTTCAGCGTCGAATGATACGAATGCTGGACGTCCAAGAGTAGCTTCTACTGCTTCAAGGATAGCTGGAACTTTCAATGATTTCTCACGAACTGAAATCACTTGACCTGGAGTTACGCGGTATGATGGGATATCAACGCGTTTTCCGTCAACAAGGATGTGACCGTGGTTTACGAATTGACGAGCTTGACGACGAGTAGTCGCAAGACCAAGACGGTAAACAACGTTATCCAAACGGCGTTCCAAAAGAAGCATGAAGTTGAAACCTAGGATTCCGCCTTTGATTTTTGTAGCTTGTACGAACAAGTTACGGAATTGTTTTTCACCTACACCGTAAGTGAAACGAAGTTTTTGTTTTTCAGCCAATTGCAAACCGTATTCTGACAATTTAGAACGGTTGTTTGGTCCGTGTTGTCCTGGTACGTAGTTACGACGTGCCAATTCTTTACCTGTACCTGTAAGTGAAAGGCCAAGGCGACGAGCTTGTTTCCAAGATGGTCCTGTATAACGTGACATGTGAATGCCCTCCTGATATAAATAATATTTCGGTGGAAATAGTCACTTAGAAAGCCCTGATTCGTGCAGATGCCCTTCGCCTAAACAGCCAAGGTTACTTATCATAAGACACCTGTTGACGAGCTTCATGCTTTCCTGCTGATATTTCACACAAAATCCATTTTACCATGAATGGCTAGATTTGTAAAGGGGTTTTAAGCTTTATTTTCATTGCCAGAGAGATTGAGAAGGAGGGTAAAGGTGCTTCCGAGGCCGTACTGGCTGGTAACTGTGATTTCTCCACCCAATTGATGAGCCAATTCACGCGCAATAGCAAGTCCTAAGCCATGACCACCTGTTTTCATGTTACGCGAAGTTTCTACACGATAAAGGCGTTTGAAAATATTCTCCAAATCCTCTGGGGCAATCCCCTGTCCCTCATCCGTCACACTGATTGAAAGCTGGTTATTTTCCAGCTTGGCCACCACTTCCAGCTTGGTTCCTGGAGCTGAGTATTTAAAAGCATTATTGACCAGATTCACCAAGATACGAGAAAGTTTGGCATAATCTCCCTCAATCCGTGCAGACTCAGGAATTACCTGCAAATGGACATCTCGCTCTTCCTGCTCAATCAAGAACTGAAATTCACTCATGCACTCAATCAAGAGCTGGTCCAGAAAAATGCTGTCTTTGCTGGTCGTTTCGACCTGATTTCTAGCTGTGTTTAGGGTCAAAAAATTCAACTCCTCAACCAGTTTATTGAGTCTTTCAGTCTGGCGCCCAATGGTTGCTAGATAATGGTCCTGTTCTCCTTCCTTGATAACCCCATCCAAAATCCCTTCTACCGTCGCTTGGATCGAAGTGATGGGGGTCTTGATATCATGCGAAAGTTGAGCAATCATCAAGCCCTTTTCTCGTTCGCTTTCTTCCAAGGAATCAAATGTCGCCTGCAAATCATGGGACATTTCATTGAAAGCTTGGCCTAATTGTTGAAATTCTACAGGGCCTTGAACCTCCAGATTTGCAGGGAAATCCTTGTCCGCTACTCTCTTGGCATGTTCCTTGAGTTTGCCCAATGAAGTAAAGACCGGCGATAGGAGAAAGAGACTAATCCCAGCACCGATAAAACTAGCCACTAGAGTCATACCCACTAGGAAATAAATTTCTCTTTCTTCAATTAGCATTCGCTGGATGGCCCAAAAAACCACGATAATCGTTAGGAGTGTTGAAATGACATACCCCACTAAAATATAACTTTTTAATTTCATTAACTACCTCGTGCTTTCTCAATTTTGTAGCCCAAGCCCCAGACGGTTTTGATGGTGGGTGTTTCTGAACTAGCATGTTTAGCCAACTCCTGTCGAAGAGCATGAATATGAACATTCAAGGTATTGGTGTCATCCACATAGTCTTCTTGCCAGACCTTTTCATAGAGGTCTGTCTTAGAGAAAACCCGCTCTGGATTGCTGGCTAAAAGCCATAGAAGTTCGAAGGATTTGACGGTCAAATCAAGCGCCACATCTCCAACTTGGACCTCATGGCTACCATGATTCATCCGTAAATTCCCGAGACTGACGACTTCTGTCTCACCTCCACGATGAAGGCGACGCAAGATATTGTGGACACGCAAAACCAGCTCACGAGGACTAAAGGGCTTGGCAATAAAGTCATCTGCCCCTAAGCTCAAGCCGTAAATCTTGTCCTGCTCACTGGTCTTAGCCGTGATAAAGAGAAAAGGCTGATCCGGAGATTGATACTGAACTTCGCTAATCAAATCATAACCATCCATCCGAGGCATCATGATATCTGTAATAATCAAATCAATTGGTTTTCTCTTGAAGATTTCTAAGGCCTCTACTCCATCATGGGCCACCAAAACCTGATATCCTGCCTGAACCAGATAACGTTGATGAATATCTGTGATTTCTACCTCGTCGTCAACGAGTAAAATTGTCTTTCCCATCTGTCTCTCCTTTGAAAAAAACAGTGCTATACCACAATAGTATAACACTATTTTAATCTCTTTACGAACATTCTAAACGATATCTGGATTTTTCATATCCTAGATAGAAAGTCTGTAGCTAGACTAGTCATTTTCTTCTTTTTTAGCTTTCAAACCGAGTCCACCTAGAAGTCCGGCCAAGGCTAATCCAAAGAATCCAAGAGTAGCCATTGATGTTTGGGCTTCACCAGTATATGGAAGCATGTCTTTTTGGTCTTTCATTTGATCAGCCATCATTGGACTTGATACCTTGTTATTAGATACCATCTTGCCTTCATCAGACATTTTGCTTGAGGCTGCTGGAGCTTGATCTTGTTTCATGCTTGGTGTTGCCATAGGCTGGCTAGCATTCATGGTTTTGTCCTGCTCTTTGTTAGGCATCATCTTATCCTGACTAGCAGCTGGCATTTTAGATTTCATCTCATCTTGATTGGCACTAGGCATTTGAGCGTTCATCTTAGATGCATCTTGATGACTATTCATCATTGGAGCCGGCATAGCTGAACCATTAGAAGATGGGACGAAACCTGACTGCATCGGAATCAGAGACTGATGTCCATGCAAGTTCACTGTCAAATCTTTTGTCGCTACAAGGTTGCTCAAGTCTGCCTTGCCGTCTTTAGCACCGTACACTTTGATGGTAGCTTTATAGCTTTGAGTGCCGTTTTGTTTCAAGAGGTCAAGAAGAGCTTTATCAGATTTTCCTTGAGTGCCGGCCAAGTCTACTTCATAGAAATAGAGACCTTTGCCCAATTTTTCTACTGGTGGAAGAGCTGGATTTTTAGCTGAACCATTGTCTGACCATGGGGCCTTGTCAGAAGCTTTCAAAATCAGACGAGTCAACATACCGTCACCAGCGAAGAATTCGTATGGAATGACTTGGTTGACGCCGGCTGTGAATGGGCCTGGGAAGTTGGCTTTATCCAAATAAGTGGCTGGAACATCCACTGTGTCTTTAGTGTTGTCGGCCACGCCTTTTTGGACTTCAGCTGGGGTGGTCAAGCCATTCAAGTTGACATCCAAATCTTTTGTCGCTACAAGGTTAGTCAAATCGGCCTTGCCATCTTTAGCACCGTACACCTTGATAGTTGCCTTGTAACTTTGAGTGCCATTTTGTTTCAAGAGGTCTAGAAGCTCTTTATCAGATTTACCTTGGGTACCAGCCAAATCTACTTCGTAGAAGTAAAGGCCTTTGCCCAATTTTTCTACTGGTGGAAGAGCTGGATTTTTAGCTGAGCCGTTGTCTGACCATGGGGCCTTGTCAGAAGCTTTCAAGATAAGACGAGTCAACATACCGTCACCAGCGAAGAATTCATATGGAATGACTTGGTTGACACCAGCTGTAAATGGGCCTGGGAAGTTGGCTTTGTCCAAGTAAGTAGCTGGGACATCCACTGTGTCTTTGGTGTTGTCAGCCACACCTTTTTGAACTTCAGCTGGAGTGGTTAAGCCATTCAAATTGACATCCAAATCTTTTGTCGCTACGAGATTGCTCAAATCAGCCTTGCCGTCTTTCGCACCGTACACTTTGATAGTAGCTTTATAACTTTGAGTACCATTTTGTTTCAAGAGGTCAAGCAAATCTTTATCTGATTTGCCTTGGGTTCCTGCCAAGTCTACTTCATAGAAGTAAAGACCTTTGCCTAAGTTTTCTACTGGTGGAAGGGCGGGATTTTTGGCTGAACCGTTATCTGACCATGGGGCCTTGTCTGAATCCTTCAAGATAAGACGAGTCAACATACCATCACCAGCGAAGAATTCATATGGGATAACTTGGTTAACACCGGCTGTGAATGGGCCTGGGAAGTTAGCTTTGTCCAAGTAAGTAGCTGGAACATCTACTGTGTCTTTGGTGTTATCAGCCACACCTTTTTGAACTTCAGCTGGAGTGGTTAAGCCGTTCAAGTTGACATCCAGATTCTTAATCGCTACGAGATTGCTCAAATCGGCCTTACCATCTTTTGCACCGTACACTTTGATAGTTGCCTTGTAACTTTGAGTGCCATTCTGTTTCAAAAGGTCAAGAAGCTCTTTATCAGATTTTCCTTGAGTCCCTGCCAAATCCACTTCGTAGAAGTAAAGGCCTTTGCCCAATTTTTCTACTGGTGGGAGAGCTGGATTTTTAGCTGATCCGTTGTCTGACCATGGTGCCTTGTCAGAAGCTTTCAAGATCAAACGAGTCAACATACCGTCACCAGCGAATAGTTCGTATGGGATAACTTGGTTAACACCGGCTGTGAATGGACCAGGGAAGTTGGCTTTGTCCAAGTAAGTAGCTGGGACATCCACCGTATCTTTAGTATTGTCGGCCACGCCTTTTTGCACTTCAGCTGGAGTAGTTAAGCCGTTCAAGTTGACATCCAAATCCTTAGTCGCTACGAGGTTGCTCAAATCCGCCTTGCCGTCTTTCGCACCGTACACTTTGATAGTTGCTTTATAGCTTTGAGTGCCGTTTTGTTTCAAGAGGTCTAGAAGCTCTTTATCAGATTTACCTTGGGTACCTGCCAAGTCTACTTCGTAGAAGTAAAGGCCTTTGCCCAAGTTTTCTACTGGTGGGAGAGCGGGGTTTTTAGCTGAACCGTTGTCTGACCATGGAGCCTTGTCTGAATCCTTCAGGATAAGACGAGTTAACATACCGTCACCAGCGAAGAATTCATATGGAATGACTTGGTTAACACCAGCTGTGAATGGGCCTGGGAAATTGGCTTTGTCCAAGTAAGAGGCTGGAACATCCACTGTGTCTTTAGTATTATCAGCTACGCCTTTTTGGACTTCAGCTGGAGTAGTTGCTGGTTGCACTTCACTTGCTTCACGGTCTTGTCCAGCAACTGTAGGCGCAGGATTTGTCGCAGGTTTAACCGCATCTTCTGTTTGTTTCTTAGATTCTGGTTTTGCTTGTACTTCTTCTTTTGGTGCAACTACTTGGTCTTTAGCACCTGCATCTGCTTTTTTCTGGAGAGTTTGTAGCTTCCAAGCTTGCTTTAGGTGTTGAGTCTACCTGTTCTGAAGGAAGAGCTGTATCGACTGCTTCTTTGAGAAGTTCTACTGGTAAGTCACTCTTTTCACTCACCGAAGTAGCATCTGGCATAACTTGAGCAGGGGTTGGATTGACTACATCGGCACGCACCGAACTTGGCTGACCAACTAGGACAAAAAAGCCACTGGCTACAACAACTGAGGCAACACCGACACTAAGACGGCGAATAGACCAACGTGTATATCTTTGATTTGGATTGAATTTCATAGGATTCTCCTTAGAGTTTTTCTTTATTTGATGACTCTAGTATAATCTCCTAAAATTAAAAAGGATTAAGAAAAAGTTAAAATTTTTATTAAATCCCTCTTATAAAATACTTATATTAATTAAATCCATAAACAGATTTGGTGATTTGATAGACGACATTAGAAAGTTTGCGAGCTGGCAAGACTGAATGTTTGGTCAAACGGCTGAGCATGGTCTTCCGAATAGCCTGAAAGACCTCTGGATTTTCCTGCTGAATATAGGTCCATAGCTCCCGTTTTTTGGCAAGATGCTCTGCTGTGCCTGCTCGATTGAGCAAGGCACTGGAAATCACCGTCGTGATTTCAATATGATTCAGCAAATATTCTCGCATTTTTGGATGACTCACTTGGGACAAATCAAGCTGATCTACCAAGAGTCGATTGACCTTGAGTTGCTGGTCAATGCGCTTAATCATCACTTGCTCATTGACAGACTGGTCCTCACGCCCAATCAAATAACGATAGAAATCGACAGGCAGATAGTACATGGTCTTGACCTGCTGAAGGGGGGTAAAGACAAAGAGATTATCGACATAAAAGGTATGCTCAGGCAGTTGGAACTGGCTCGCTCGCAACAAATCTGTCCGGTAAATCAGCGAGTGCATCATGATATACTGGCCTTTTGAGAAATTTCCGACCTGGTCCCAGCCAAAAATCTGTTGGACAGGCAAGACTGACTCGTAACTCATACTCTTCTTACGAGACTGACCTTCCTTTTCATATACAAAATTAGTCACAAAGGCATCAACTTCCTGCCCCTCACTCTCTAGTTCCTGCAAGGTTTCAAGAATTTTTAAATAGGCACGAGGATCCACCCAGTCATCACTATCAACTACTTTAAAATAGCGCCCAGAAGCCTCCGCCAAGCCACGATTGACGGCACCCCCATGGCCTTTATTTTCCTGATAGATGGCTCTAACGATGTTAGGATACTTGCTGGCCAAACGCTCAGCGATTTCCTGAGTCTGGTCCTGAGACCCATCATTGATAATCAAAATCTCAACTTGCTCACCACCAATCACTAGCGACTCCACACAGTAATGAAGATAGGCAGCGGCATTATAGCTAGGGATGGCGATAGACAATAACTTCATAATCTACTCCTTTAGGGGACTGATTTTTTCTTTCTCTCTTGTCACTTCTTTCTATTCTACCATAAAGTCCAGCTTTTGAAGGACTTTTACTAGAATACAAGGGTTGCTATCTCTATTTGCTATTTTGGACATCAAAAAAGAGGGGATCCCCCTCCTTACGAATTTAATTCTGCCAAATCATCTAGATACTGGTTGTTAATGACCGCCATGATATAGGCATCTGACCTCAAGAGATCATTAGGACCAAACTGGACGTCCAGTGGTGAATTTTCTTGTTCACGGAATCCTAGGACATTGAGGTTGTATTTGCCACGTAGATCCAGCTGGCTCAGACTTTGACCTGCCCAAACACTCGGAATCTTCATCTCCACGATAGACACATTTTTATCCAGCTGAAAAACATCGACATTGTTATGAAAGAGAATGGTCTGCGCTAGGGACTGCCCCATTTCATACTCAGGTGAAATCACCGAGTCAGCACCGATTTTTTCTAGCACCTTCTTAGCTGTCTGGCTTTTGACCTTGGCAATAACCCTTGGTACCCCTAGACTCTTACAATGCATAACTGCAAGCACACTCGATTCTAGATTTTCCCCTGTTGCCACTACAACCGTATCACAGGTATCAATTCCTGCAGTTCTGAGGAGTTCCTCATCTGTAATATCGCCCACAACTCCACGCGCCAAAACTGGCTCAAATTGATTGATGCGCTCGGCGTGGTCGTCAATGGCAATGATATTCATATCTTGCTTGGCTAGGGCTGTCAGGACACTACTCCCGAAAATCCCCAAACCTAAAATTCCAATCGTACGATCTGACATCATTCTTCCTTTCTTATCCAATACTAATATCTGCTTTCATATACTGAATCAAATCTTTCTTATCAGGCTGGTAGTCAGCTAGACTAACCAGCAAGGTCAAGGGACCGATACGGCCAATAAACATGAGCACCATGATAATGCTAAGAGCTAACTTGCCTAATTCTGGTGTCAGATTTGCCGTTACCCCAACTGTCGCAAGAGCTGAAATGGTCTCAAACATGAGGTAAATAAATCGCGGTGTTCCTTCTGCTGTAATTCCCAACAACATCAAGCCCAACAAGAAGGTCATCAAAAAGATAATGAAGACACTAAAGGATTTTTGGACTGTTCGGACCTCAATGGTTCTCTGCGCAACATTAGCATGAGGTAAGCCCAGCAATTCACTACGCGCAAAGACCAACAAGACAAAGAAAGTCGTAATCTTGAGTCCCCCAGCCGTCCCTCCAGGCGCTCCACCCAGAAACATCTGTAGGATATAGATAAACAAGGTCACAGGCCGAGCTTGAGTGTAATCAATAGAAGCAAAGCCAGCTGTTCTCATGCTGACGGTTTGGAAAAAGCTAACCAGCACTTTCTCTGGAACACTGAGATTGCCAATTGTTCCTGGATTGTGCCACTCCGTAAAGAGTGTGGATACTGTCCCAAACAGCAAGATCCCTGCAGTCAAGAAGAGAACCAGCTTAGTGTGGAAACGCAGACGGCGTTTTTTCTTCTTGTCAAACTGGGTTGCCAAGTCAAACCAGACCATAAAGCCAAGACCACCCGTGATAATCAAGCCAGCAATGACCAGATTGATCAAGGGATCCGTCTGAAAAGCCACTAAACTGCTACTGCCGAAATTATCAAAACCAGCATTACAAAAGGCTGAAATGGCTAAAAAGATAGAGGTAAAAATGCCTCGTCCCCAGCCGAACTCAGGAATAAAACGGAAACTTAGTAGAAAGGCACCCAAGCCCTCCACTAGAAAAGTCGTCAAAAAGATAGATCGCATAAAGGCCTTCAGCGACCGAGTCTCCCCGTAACTAAAGCTTTCCTGAATAGTTTCACGACTGCGAAGACTGAGCTTTTGCTTCCCCTGAATATAAAAGACCCCGATAAAAGTCATGAGCCCCAGACCACCAATCTGTATCAAGAGCATACAAATCAACTGCCCCCAGACATTATAGGTAGTAGCTACCGGTTGCGTAGAAAGGCCGGTTACACAGACCATAGACACCGTCGTAAAAAGATGGTCAAAATAAGTGGCCTGCGAACCACTCGCTTGGACAAAAGGCAAACTCAAAAGGAGAGAGCCTATAAAAATAACTCCAGCGAAACTTAAAAAGATGCGACGAGCTGGCGAAAGTCCGCCCAAGGCTCTCTCAATTTTTTTCACAAATAATTTGAATAACATACATCCATTGTACCATAAAAAGTAGGAGAGTAGCTATATCTGAAAGGCTATCTCAAGGCAGAGTTCCAAGGCCTTCTCGAAAGCTTCTGAACCCCAGTCACGACTATCGTACTGGTCCAAGTCTGCTAAGGAATCAGCTGTAAACAACAACTCTCCCCAGAGAACCCCACGCAGTTGGGCTACTGCTGCAAGCGCAGAACACTCCATCTCCACAACAGCACAGCCTTCTTCCTTGCGATAAGCCACCTTTTCAGCCGTTTCTCGGTAAAAACCGTCTGTCGTCCAGGTCATGACTTCTTCATAGGGAATCCCTTTGGCTTCCAACACTCGCTCAATAGCAGCAGTAGCCTCTGGCTGAATTTCCATATAGCGAGAAGGTGCCACATAGTGATAGCTAGCACCTTCGTCTCGTAAAGCCCGAACAGGGACTAGAAAGGCATTTTCTTCTATATCAGCCAGTACACCACAGGTTCCAGTGGAAATAATCTGCTCCACACCATATCCAATCAACCAATCCATAAACTGGACTGCTGGAGCTGAACCAACAGGAGCCTGAGCCAGACAGACCTCCTTGCCCTTGTAGCTCATGACGTAGACTGGATAGGTCTTGGTGGCAGAAAGGAATTCGCCGACACAGTCCGCCCCTACTTCCCTCGCATAACGGTCAATCTCCTCTTCTAAAAAAGCATAGACACACTTCTTTGGCAAGTGCAAGTCTAGCCCCTCGTGATTGGGCATGATAACCGCACGAGGATTATCATCAAACTCTAAAATAGGAATCGCATGTTTCTGAATCATGACCCACCTCCTCTAATTTTGTACTATTGTATCAAAAGCTGACTGAGTGTCAAGGAGGAGGCTGATAAATTGAGGAGAAAAAAGCATCCCAGTTACGAGATGCTTTTAAATTAATCAATGAAGCAAACTTTCTAAGAGATAGAGTAGGTAAATGTAGTCTGAGTAAAAGATGATGAAACCTACAAAAAAGAAACAACCTCCGCTGTTCCTTTTTACTTCTATTTCACAGATATCTCCTTAATCACACGCGCAGGATTACCAGCTAGGACAACGTTGTCGCCAAAGGACTTAGTGATTACAGCCCCTGCTCCAGCAACAACATTATTACCCAATGTCACTCCAGGAAGGACAATGACACCACCTCCAGCCCAGAAATTGTCTCCGATAGTAATAGGCTTGCCGTATTCCACACCTGAATTACGTTCCTGCGGGTCCAATGGATGGAGGGGAGTCAAGAACTGACAGTTGGGACCAATCATCGCATTGTCCCCGATGCGAATCGGACAAACATCCAGCATGGTCAAGTTCCAATTAGAATAAAAATTTTCCCCTAGATGAATATTGACCCCATAATCGACCACCAGGCGTGGATTGACAAAGATATTTTGTCCAGTCGAGCCGAACCAGATCTTGATGATTTCGACTCCCTTCAAAGGATCTTCTTCCTTGTTAAAGGCAGACTGTTTTTGGCGAGAAGCCTGAGCCAAGGCTCGCAATTCTGGATCCGATGGACGGTAAACCTCTCCTGCTATCATTTTCTGGTATTCACTGGTCATTGTTTTCTTCTCCTTGTTCCCTACTATCATATCAAATTTTTTACATATCTGACTAGGATAAGGAGCACTTTCCACAATTTATACTCTGATTGTCATCATATCCTGTCTAAGCGGATACGAGTCACAATTCCGTCTGGGTCTGTGATTTCCAACTGGCTTGATGTCAGCCATTTGATTGGTGCATCAACTTCTTGTGCTCGCTGGGCAATCGTTAACAGTTCTTCTTTACTAGCAACCTCAATAACATAATGGGCCAAACCTGGCAAGTCTTGCTTACGCGGAGCCAGATTTTTTCCTCCCCATTCGTTGACTGCCAAATGATGATGATAGTCCCCAGCTGCAATCCAACTAGCGCTAGGCACACTGAATTTATCCTCTAACCCTAACACCTTTTGATAAAACTGGCTGGACTTTCGACTATCCTTGACGGAAAGATGAATATGCCCCATTCTCGTACCTTCTGCCAGGATAAAGGGCTCTACTCTTTCCCCCAGCTCATAAATGTCCTGCGCCGCAAGAGCCTCCGTCACTCCGATAATGCGTCCGTCTTCTCGAATATCCCATGTGGAAACCGGCTTATCTCGATAGAGTTCAATGCCATTTCCCTCCAAATCCTCCAAGTAAAGAGCCTCACTGTACCCATGGTCTGCACCGCCAACTAGAGGAATCTGTAAATCTGTCAGGTGCTTCAAGACATCCGCCAAAGCCTTTCGTGTCGGCAAGAGAATGGCCAGATGGTAAAGGCCATAATGTTCCCTTACTTCACCGCTCTCTTGTGTTTGAATCAAGTGTACCAAGGCTTTTCCTCCAAGTCCCAGAACGACCTCTGTCTCAGTTTGAGATAAGATTTCTAAACCAAGCACTTGCTGATAAAAGGCTGTTTGACTTGCCAAATCCTTTACATTTAAAACTGCCTCTGCTAAATAAATGTGACTCTTGTATTCATAGGTCATAAATGGTCCTCTTTCTCGGTTGTAATTATTTTTATTACATCTATTATATAATTCCCATCAAGAAAGTCAAGCCAGACAACTTATAGATTATGATTCTGCCATCTTGTCTATATGGGATTAGAACGAGAAAAATTTACAGAGAATTGACAATAAAACCACCGAAAATTTTTAACCAATGCTATGATGACTCTTATCTCAACCCAAAAAGAAAAGGAGCGGATATGATATCCTACTCCTTATTCTTGTCAGAAAATCTAATTAGAATTAGTCTTCTTTTTTCTTACGAGCAACAAGTCCAAATCCACTCAAGACTCCAAGAAGTCCAAGTGCTGCTAGGCTAGCATTATCTGCTGTACCAGTGTTTGGAAGTTCAGCTTGTCCTTTAGCTTCTGATGGAGCTGCTGGAGCTTGTGGTGCTTCACCATTTACTGGTGCCGATGGCATCGCTGGAGTTGCTGGACCCGCTGGGTTAGCCGGATTAGCTGGGTTAGCTGGCTGACTTGGGTCTGCAGGAACTACTGGAGTTTCTGGTTGACTTGGGTCTGTCGGTCTCACCGGATTTGTTGAAGGTCTTGCTGGAGAACCTGGTTGAGATGGAGTGAGTGATCCTCCATGTGTAGAATCTTCTTTTTGAGGTCTTCCATTTGTAGTACGTTTAAATACGTGGATGACATTACCAGTTCCTTCAACATTTATGGTTTCTACTAAAGCATATCCTGGAATTGATCCAGCTGGGTTATCACCTTCAGCTAGCGGTTTCACTGGCTTACCATTTACATCTACCCATACCGTTACAGGTTTCTTAGTTGATGGTTTGAAGATATGAGTTACTTTACCTGTTTCTTTGTTTGTAACTGTTCCTACTAGTTCATAGTTAGGAGTAGATCCTGCTGGGTATGTTCCTGGTGTTACAGGTTTGATTGGGTTTCCTTTTTCGTCTACCCATTCAGTTGTCTTACCTTCTTCGATTGATTTCTTAACAGCTTCTGCTTCTTTCTTAGCTTCTTCCTTGGCTTTTTCTTTTTGCTCTGGAGTCAAGTTTGGATTTTCATCAATCTTCTTCACTTTATCTTCTAGAGCTTTATCAATCGATTCTTTCGCTTTTGCTTTATCTTCTGGAGAAGGTGTAGTTGGCTGATCCTTATCATTTTCTGACGGAGTTGATGGTTTGTCTGGAGTTGGAGTATCTTTCTCAACTTCTTTCTTACCATTCTCTTTAGCTTTTTCTACTTCTTCTTTAGAAGGTGCTTTGTCGATGGCTTTCTTAGCTTCTTCAGCATCTTTCTTAGCTTCTTCTTTAGCTTTTTCTTTTTGCTCTGGAGTCAAGTTTGGATTTTCATCAATCTTCTTCACTTTTTCTTCTAGAGCTTTATCAATCGCTTCTTTCGCTTTTGGTTTGTCTTCTGGAGTAACAGGAGTTTTCTCTACTTCTTCTTTACCTTTTGTAGTAGATTTTTCTACATCTTCAGGAGTTTTCGCTTCTTCCAATGCCTTCTTAGCTTGTTCAGCTGTTTTCTTAGCTTCTTCAATCGCTTTTTCTTTCTCTTCGTTTGTTAACTCAGGATTTTCTTTGATCTTACTTTCTTTTTCAGACAAAGCTTTATCGATTGCTTTAGAAGCTTCTTCTTTGGCATCTTTATAAACGTAAGTTACTTCTGTAGTTCCTTCGGTTACTTTACCAGATTCTTCACCCTTAGTTGAAGTTGGTACAAGTACGTAGACTTTACCATCTTTAGTAGTGATAGTTGCTGGTTTGTTGTCACTTGTGTCATAAGCTGAGCTTACTGATCCGTCAGTCGTATCTTTAACGTCTTCAGCGATTGTGTTACCCGCTTCATCAGTGTAGTGAACGACTACGTTTCCTTTAACCTCTTTGTAAACATAAGTCACTTCTGTCGTCTTACCTGCTTCAACATCACCAGTTTCGTTACCTTTAGTTGATGCTGGGACTAATTCGTATACTTTACCTTCTGGAGTTGTGATACGAGTTGGTTTCATGTCCTTATCAGAAGTATCGTATTTAGCTCCTGGTTGACCGTCTTTAGTATCAACAGCATCTGCTTGAAGAGTGTTTCCAGCTTCGTCTACGTAATGAACAAGAACGTTTCCTGCTTTTTCGTATACATAAGTGATTTCTGTAGTTCCTTCTACAACCGCACCGTTTTCTGGCTTAGAACCGTCTTTCAATTCTTTAGCTGTTAAGTAGTAAACAGTACCATCTTTTTCAAGTTTAGCTGGTTTGTTATCAGTTGTGTCATATTTATCACTTAGTGATCCATTTTCTACATCTTTCGTATCTTCAGCTAATGTGTTTCCTTCTGTATCAACATAGTGAACGACTACATTACCAGTGATTTCTTTGTAGACGTAAGTTACTTCTGTAGTTTCTCCAGCTTTAACTTTACCTGTTTCATCACCTTTAGTTGATTGAGGGATTAATTCGTATACTTTTCCTTCTGGAGTAGTGATACGGTTTGGTTTCATGTCGTTATCAGCAGTGTTGTAGTCAGCGTTTGGTTTGCCGTCTTTGGTATCAACAGCATCCACTTGAATAGTGTTACCTTTTTCATCAGTGTAGTGAACAACTACTTGTCCTGCTTTTTCGTAAACGTAAGTTACTTCAGTCTTACCTTCTACTACGTCTCCGTTTTCTGGTTTAGAATCGTCTTTGACAGCTTTTTCTGTTAAGTAGTAAACAGTTCCGTCTTTTTCGATTTTCTCTGGTTTGTTGTCAGTTGTATCGTATTTAGCGTTTAGAGAAGCACCTTTTGTATCTTCTTTATCATCAGCGATTACGTTGCCTTCTGTATCAACGTAGTGAACGACTACATCACCAGTTACTTCTTTATAAACGTATGTTACTTCTTTAGTTTCTCCAGCAACAACTTTACCAGTTTCGTCACCTTTAGTTGCTGTTGGAACTAGCTCGTATACTTTTCCTTCTGCAGTTGTGATACGAGTTGGTTTCATTCCGTTGTCTGCAGTTGTGTAATCAGATCCTGGTTTTCCATCTACAGTGTCTTTAGCACCTGAAGCAACGTTTGCACCATCCGCGTCAACACCTACTAATGGAGTTCCATCTTCTGTTTGGTAATTAACGACTACTTGTCCAGCTTTTTCATAAACATAAGTTACTGTAGTTGTACCTTCAACAACATCTCCAGTAGCTGGTTTAGAATCATCTTTCAATTCTTTAGCTGTTAAGTAATATTTAACACCATCTTTAGTGATTTCAGCTTTTTTGTGGTCTGCTGTATCGTATTTAACATTTAGAGAAGCATCTGTTTCATCTTTTTCGTCTTCAGCAAGTGTGTTACCTTCAGTATCTTCATACTTAACAACTACATTACCTTTAACTTCTTTATAAACGTAGGTTACTTCTTTAGTTTGACCTGATTCTACAGTACCTGTTTCGTCACCTTTAGTTGCTGTTGGTACTAGTTCGTATACTTTTCCTTCTGCAGTTGTGATGCGGTTTGGTTTCAATCCGTTATCTGCAGTATTGTATTCAGAACCTGGTTTTCCATTGTCAGTGTCTTTTGCACCTGAAGCTACATCTTTACCGTCTGCAGTTCCTACTAATGGAGTACCGTCTTCTGTTTGGTAATTAACGATGACTGATCCAGCTTTTTCGTAAACGTAAGTTACTTTTGTAACACCTTCTACTACTGTACCTTCTTCAGCTGGCGATGTAGTTTCTGTACCATTTACAGATGTTGTTGTATTTGCTTCGTTTAGGTAGTAAACATTTCCTTGTGCATCTGTAAGTTTTTGAGGTTTTTCAGTTTCATTTTTCTTAGTGTTGTAGGCTACGTTTTTAGGCGTTCTAACAGTTTTGTCTTCTACAACTACTTCTTGTCCATCAGCATCAACATAGTAATGCTCAGTTACTACTTCAGCTACTGTTTCAGGAGTATCAGTGTAAGGAGCTTTTAATTCTGTTCCGTCTTCTGTTTGGTAGTTAACGACTACAGAACCTTTTTTCTCGACTTCACGAGTTTTTTCTTCTGCATAAGTATAAGTGATTGTTGTAGTACCACTTGCTAAACGATATGCACGAAGTGGAGTGATTTCATCACGGTAAGTGTATGTTTCAACTTCCGCATCAGGAGAACTAAGATTAAGAGTAAAATCACCCTTTCCACCATCTATAGCAGTTGTTCCTGACTCAGAAACCCCTGAATAATCCACAGTTACATCTGATGTCGGTCTTCCTTTAGCATCAACTTGATCTCCATTATCAACTGCTATTGCGGATTCTACACCAGTTTTTGCTTCTAGCCCCACAACAAAATATCGTTTAAAGTTAAGCATGTTATCTTCTAATCCTTTTTCTTGAAGATAAGCAAGATACCCTTTTACAACAGTTTTGTTGTTTTCACCTGTTAAAGTATCTGGCGCCGCTTTAAATTTTTGAACCATTGCATATGTTCTATCTAGACTTGCACCAGTCCCCTCTCCATAAGGGTCATCGGCGTCATCAGCTACATTGTCCTTAGGCGATAAAGGTATCATAGCAGTTAATTGAGGACTATCGTTACTAACAGTTACATAAGTGTTTTTCTCAAGAACGAAAACGTAGTCTCCTTCTTTGATTCCACCGTCAGCAGTTACGTTAGCTGAAGTGAAGTTTTTCGCCGCCGCTTCTCCAGCTTTGAAAGCTTCTACCATCTTAGCATCAGATGTGATAGCACCTGAATCAGCTTGTACATATTTACCATATGTTCCTTTTCCTGTTTGTTCAACAATCCAAGCTTTTCCACCAGCTTTTACATTATCATAGGTAATTTTACCTTCTGCATTACTTAATCCTTCTGGAGTCAATTTCGCAGTTATATCACCTAGAGTTGTATCAGAGTATACTCCTCCACCATCTCCAGTAGTTTCGACTTTAGGCTCTCCGATTAGGTGGTAAGTTTTTCCATCTTTTTCAATTGTTTCTTTCTTACCATTTTCTTTAGCGTCGTTTAGGTCGCTATCTTCTGCATCCCCACCTGTAGTTCCTTTGAAAACTTCTCCTGATTTACCGTATACATCATATGTTGTTTCGATAGTTTTATCAGCACCAGAGTTTTGGTTTTTGTTTTCTTCTAATACAGTATTTCCTTCAGCAGTTACGTATTTGTAATCTACTTTTCCAGTTTTTGTAATTTCTTTTGTCCCATTATCAGTTGCATCAGTTGAAAAGTCCTTACCATTATTCGGATCCTTAATATTTCCAGTATCTACAGTTACTGATCCCTTATCATTAGAAATCGTTGTTGTGTTGTCACTGTTCTCTGTCATTGCCGCTTCAACTGTCTGCGTTCCAGCAGCCATTGCAAGGGCTGCACCAACAATCAGAGCAACTGTACCGATTTTGACTGAGTCTGAACGACCGTCTTTAAACTTACGGATGGAAAATTTTTCCTTTTTATTTATAAACATCCTTAGCATCCTTTATCTTTATTTTTTTGTATGATTTTCAAAGATTATTATATTATTATAGCCATAACAATTGATAAACCTGAAAACCCGACACTTCTATTTTAACACTTTAAAACCCCCTATACAAATAATCTCAATACTTTTTGATCATTCAAACTATAGTTTTTCGCTATATTTATATATAAAAAATCCATACAGATGTATGGATTTACATATTTAAAAATATACATTTATACTACCAGCCAAGTGAAACTATTTCAAACTGACAACCTAATCGTCGCAATTCTTTTTGACGGTCCTCATAGTAGGGGAGAGAAATACCTGTGATGGTCACATGGGGCAGGTCTTTAAGGTGCAGGCTGACGGATGAGGTAAAATGATAGACATGAACGAACTCGTATTCTTGAAAGAGTTGGGCTAGAACATCTTCAAAGATCAACTCCGTCTCCAAGTAGGTCACATCAGGGATAGTGAAGGTTTCCTTGGGATGGGGTAGATAGAGGTCAATTGCCAAGGCCTTGGCATAAGTGCTGATAAAGCGGATGGAGATCTGGTCGTCCTCTTCAGAGAACTTTTGTCCCAGCAGGACCTTGACCGTCTTACCATTTGAAACGGGAGCTTGAGGCAGGTCAAAAAAATGCTCCAGATAAACTAGCTTTTCTCTAGCCACGACATGGTAGTCACTGCGATAGAGGGTATAGTGCTTTTCCGTCCGCTCAATCAAATCATCTCTAGTCAAGCCCAAAGGCCCCACCTGACTGGGTTGAAGAGGGAGGGCATACATACCCAAGGGGTAAATATCCGCATAGCCATCATCAAAACTCATGAGGTGTTGGTAGGTCGAACTAGCAACCAAGTCCAGAATCAAGCTATTGTCAAAACTAGCATAAAAGATAGTGTCATAGTCGCCGGCAAGCTCCTGACAAATCTGAGCCAAGTCCTCTGCCGTCTGAGGATAGTGAGCATGGTCAAAATCCTTGGCATAATGCTCCTGACGGGCATTTTTGACAGGACTGACATAAAGGCTGACAAATTCCTGATCAGGATAGAGGCTCTTGATATGCTGGGCAATCTTGGCCTGCAAGGGCGTTGTGGCAATGATGAGGTGTTTCATCTCTTTGATTCTCCTAGGTGGTGATGGTGCAGCAAGGTCTCAACGACTTCAAAGTCCAAGGCATCGTCGATATCATAAGAATAGAGTTTGGGCATTTCATAGGCTACTGTCTTATCTGTGTAAAAGGTCTCGTCTCGTAGGTAACGGTCCTTGCGAGAAATCCAGATACTACCGTTAGGATAGTAATAGACAGGCTCTTTTTGCCGAGCATAGTGCTTGGAAACGTGAGGCGGGCGGATAAATGACGACTCCGCTAACTGCAAGAAAAGACTACGACTCTTGTCCGCCTTAACACAGGAAATCAAATGGTCGGCGCCAGACTGACAGTAGAGCTGGTAGGAATCGATAAGATGCTCCACCTCCCTCAAGGGTGAGGTCACCTGTAGATTCACAAAGACCTGCTCTTCTTCAAAGGGCTGTAAAAAGTCTCGTAAGGTTTCTAAACTAGAGGTTGTGGATAGGGCCAATTCTTTTGGTCTATGGACACAACGAATCTCTGGATAGGCTTGACGACAGAGTTCTAGATAGGCTAGTGAGTCTGATGAGATCCAGATTTCACTAAATAGCTTAGAAGCTAGAGCGACTTCGATGGTATAGAAAACCAAGGGTTTGCCTGCAAGCGGTTTGATATTTTTATCCACTAAGCCGCGTGAACCCGAACGGATCAAAATGACGGCTATGGGTTTAGATGTTGTTTTCATATAGTCTTCCTAGAAATGAGATAAACAGGGCAGATAGGGTAGTGATGATGCTATTTAACCAGGGATTAGGGTTGGCAAAAAGGCCACTGTAATGATAGAGAACCAAGGCTCCTAGACTAAAAACCAGATAGATTTTGGCTAACTGTAAGTTCGGTCTTTTGAGAAGTAAGACCAAGAGGTACAAACCACCTATCACACCTAGTGTCAAGCCCATAAAGCCGTTAATCCATTCGTAGATGGAGTAAATTTCTGCATTCATGAGCAAGAGACAGAGGAGCCAGGACAGGCCTGCTAAGACAAAGGATAGGATACTTGGCGACCAGCGAATCTTTGACCAAGCAAAATCCAACTTCAAGCAGGTCACGATTGCATTCATACTGGATGAAACTGTGGATTGGCCTGCTGCCAAGAGAGCCAGCATGATAAAACTGCCAAACCAAGGGGCCAGACCTTCTCGAGCGTAAGCAATGAGAACAGGATTGGTCGATGTGGTAGCGAAATTTTCCTGACGAATTAAGCAGCCAATCAGATACAGCAAACTGGCAATCCCAAAGGACAAGAGTCCCTGAAGCCATAAGATTTTTCCAATTTTTCGACGCCCCATTTTGCTATTAAAACGTTGAACGATATCCTGCGAAGAAACGTAGGAAAACAAGCTACTAAAACCTGCTCCTGCAACTAAGATCAAGACCGTCTTCCCATCCAGCGTATCCGCAAAGTGAGATAGCTGTTGACTGCCATTCACGACGAGGCCTGATTGGGCAATTCTTGGTAGAAAGAGGGCCAATATAGCCAGTAGGACCAAGCCTTGAAAGAAGTCCGTCCACAGCACAACCAAGAGACCACCCCTTGCCAGATAATAGACCGTCAAGAGAAGGAGTAAACCTGACAAGACCAGCTGATTGATGGGGATAAAAGGCTCTAAGGCCTGAGACAACAAGTAGGTCACCACTGCTATTCGCCCCAACTGGTAGAGGATGAAAAGACCTGAGGCCAGTGAACGAATGCCAGTCGATTGAAACTTGTCCTCTAAAAGATGATAGGCTGTCTCATAGTTTCCCTTTTGATAGAGGGGCAGAAAATAGCGATGAGCTAGTGGAATGGCTAGAAAGATGCCACATTGGGCAAACCAGAGATAGGACCTGCCTGTATAGACATTCCCCACCAGAGTCAGAAAGGAAATGGGACTGAGTAAGGTGGCAAAGACTGAGAAGGCCAAAACTGTCACTGGAACAGCTTTCTTAACCTGATAATAGTCCTCTTCGCTCCCTTTTTTCCGATAGGCAATCAAGGAAATCAAGCAAAAATAGAGCAATAGGGTGACTAGAATTCCCAACATCCTAGAAGTTCCTATCTAATAGCTCTCTGTATATGTGAGCTACTTTTTCCAGAGAATAGCGAGAGGCCAAAGCTAGATTTTTTTCATTTAATAGATAAAAACCAGGCTGTTCCATCTTTTCTATCTTTTGAATCAACTCTGATTTGGTTTTAAACAAGTTGATGGCATTGGACTGGCCAGCATAGAAACGATGAGCAATATCCACATCCGATAGTAAGGCTAGCAAACCTTGATTGAGGGCCTCAACACAGGCATTGGCAAATAACTCTGTATAACTAGCTGACAGGTAACATTGGTGCAGATGATAAGGCACTTCGTTAACGATACCTTTAAAGTGAATGGTTGGCGGAAGATCATATTGATTCTGTAATTCTGCTAGACGTTCCTCTGAGCCACCATAAAAGGTAATCTGGGCCTTGGAGCCACGTTTGTAGAGTTCGATAAAGGCTTCAATGACAAGTTCAACGTTCTTGCCTTCTCCCATATGGCCCACCAAGCAATAGTCCAAAACAGGTCCAATTTTTCTTAGCTGACCTAATTTTTCTGTAAACATTGGTGGTAAAAACTTGGTATCATACCCTTGTTTCGCCAAGGTATCAGTCAACACTTCACTGGCGACTAGATATTTATTTGTCTTGTGCATATTGGCGAGGCGTAAGTCTCGCATGATATTTTCATGGACAACTTCATAGTAATTTTTGTCCGTGTTTTCCATATAACGCCAGAGGCTGGGTTTGGGAACGATTTGTTGGTCGCGGATGAAGAGGTCGGTTTGTTTTGCCCATCTGGCTAAGAACTTAACCAGCAAGTCCTCTTCAGAACGGATTTCTCCTCCTATGCGGTAGATATACTCTGGATAAAAGATGGTTACAGGAGAGGGTTCTTTAAAGGGATTGATAAAGCGTCCTTCCAGGGCCAGTTCTCCATTTTCATGATACCAACGAAGTTCCTTCTCCTTAAAATCTTCAAACAAGAAGGGCCCCTTGGTATAGTAATATCTCCCCGAGCCATCTCCTAGGGTAACTGAGGCTACAAAACCATCCTCATTGAGTTCAACCTGATCACCAGCTGCTAGCGTTAAACTTTCTGGCTTCACTGATAAGTCTACATGGCCTATATCTGAAAAACTATGCGGAACACAGAGCAATTCCTTTTCTAAAAATCCTAACTTGATCAAGTCTTTCTTCCAATCAGATCGTAGCTGGGGACTTGACATGAGGTGGACGTAGTCTAAGCCTAGATGTCGTGCGATACGGGCTCGATAGACCTGGGTACTCTCAAAGCCATAGCGATGGATTTCCTTGACTGGATGAATGGTGACAATTCTCGACATGATGTAGACTCTTTCTCTCTTATTTTCTACTTACAAACGAAAAACCACCCTCACAAAAAGGCGAGGGTGGTTCATCCGTTACAATGCTTGGGGATTTCCTAGCAAGTTCCCCCTCAAAAGGACTTTATGCTATTCTATCACAAAGACCGACCATCTGCAAGATGGACTGGATTAGACAGGATAGCGTGAGGGAGTTTCCTTATGATTTATAAATCGATTCTCTGAAATCATCTGTACTACGTAGGTAGGCATTGTAGATTTTTTGTTTTAACAAGTGTACCCAACTTGCAGGAGCATGGCTTGTCGTACGGTCAATATTAGCCACATCTTTTGCCACTGCTTGATCGATGAGTTCTTGCATTTGGGCTGCTGAACGAATTGTAATCTCCTTGCTGCTGTTTGGTACACCAAGTTCATACTGAATGGTGATTGGTTTCAACTGGTCTTGCTTGCGAATACGTTTATTAAACATATCCTTCTTGAAATCAGCCCATGAACCATATTGGTTGGCAAAGACATTTTTCAAGACGAAACTATCAGTGATGACTCCCACATCTTTTCCGTGCCAATCTGAATAGGTAATGTCCCCGTTTCGTTTAGCTTCTTCTGCGTATTGGTTGGATACATATGGTAAGAATCCATCTTGGTATCCTTTTTCTGCCAACAATTCATAGGCTGTTTTTCTAAACATGATGTCACCAGGTGCACCCTTTGGATTGCTGAGGGCAGCATAAATCGGTGAGAACATGCTGATAAGATGATAGCCATTACGAGTATAGTCACTCTTATCACGGTAAGCCCGACGGTTGATGATGTCATTGTCAATCAAGGCATCCAGACTAGTTAGCTTACTTATTTCAGCATCTGTCAATGGGCGAACAGAGTTTCCTGCATGCGTTTGTTTATGATACTTGTCCTCAATATAGAAATTCTCTATTTTTCTAAACCATTTTTTCTTGACATCGTTAGACTTAGTTAAAATGGCATTGGCTTCCATAGCGTCCAAGGTATACAAGACATCGTACATACCGTGCACATACTCTTGCAAGGCTGCGGCTGATGTGAAGCGGCTTGCCGGGTCATAAGTATGCAAGCGAGTTGGTGAATCCTTATCCCCTTTATAGAGAGTATTCAAGACAATAGCATCCTTATCTAGACTATCAGCAGATTGTAACAATCCTAGGGCATACAACTCTGCTCCCAATCCTTCACGACGACCTTTACCTTCAAAGTAAATATGTCCATCAGAATTATGAACCATTTCATGGGTATAGACAGATGTTCCATATTTATCCAATAAGCGGTCGCTGACATAGTGGACCTCAGAACCGTTGGCATAGGCCCCGGCTCCTTTACTTTCCCCATACCACTTACCAGTTGGTCCAAAGAAGTTGTAGATAGAATCAATGGCCTTATCAGACAGGGTAGTCCAGTAATACTTGCTATTGCTATCTTTCATACCAAAGCCATCTGAAACCATGACTGAACGGAAGAGTTTTTCTTTGTATTCTGGTAAAAGGAGGTGGTACCAGATATCGTAGTGGTCTCGTTGCCATTTAGCCGACTGGTCGACCTTAGCACGGACATACTGACGCAGTTCTTCTCCTGACAAGACTGTATTATTGACACGGTCACGGTAGCGTTCGTAGCCACCAAAGGCCAAGGTAGAAAGATTTGAAATCACATAAACATCCTCTTCTGGCAATGTCAATAGCGGTAGGAGCATATTTTTTAATTTCCAACTTGGTGCCGTAATACGGTCATAGACTCCCAGCGTATAGTTACTATCTGGTGTTGCTGACTCTTGTTTGGCACGCACTTCTGGAATCGCTGATTTACTCTCTACGATATAGGCCTTGGTATTTGTCTTCAACCATTCATTATTGGTTTTGTTTGGTAGGAAGAGTTTTCTGTAAGACTCTAGTAAATCAGTCACTGTCTTGCGACCTTTTGCAGCAGCCAGGGTTGTTTCATAGGCACTTGGATTATTTGATGCCTTGAGATTTTCCATACCACTCTGACCTAGTGCAATGATAGTATCCAAGGTTGAAGCTGTGCTATTACCATCAAAGTCAAACTTATAGGTATTGAGATCCTTGGTATTGATGTGATCATAGTTGATATTGTACCAGCGATTGAGGTAGGTCAAACCAAGCAAGAAAGCTTCCTTGTTGTTCTTGATTTTCTCGCTGATGTAGGTTGCTACACTATCTCCCATCGTATTGATAGACTTGTCCATGGCTAGCACTTTACGGAGATGTTCACCGATATTGGCCTTAACTTTTTCAAATTCTTTATCCAAATATAGTGGATCAAGTGAAGCATCTGCCTCAATGCCAAGGACTTTTCTCATGGCTTCTGAGTCATATTCAACCCCTTGCAAATCTGCTAGGACCTGATTGGTCACTTTTGTATAGTCAGATAGAAAGGCCTCTGGCGTAAAGATAAAGGGTTTACCTGCTACGCTGTACTCTGCAATTTGTGTATTTTTGAAGTCTTCTTTGTAGGTGACATCTAGATAACTGATTGTATTGTCAGCAAAATGCAACATAAGCTTATTGATTGCTACTTTATTGGCCTGAATATCTGTGATGATGTCATTGTCCTTCATTGGTACGACATCCAACAGTTCTGTAGTATAAAGCTTATCAGTAGGATCAACTTGATTTCCATAGTGAACCACTAGCTCTTTATTATAGAAAGGCATCAATTTCTCGATATTGTGATAAGCAACTTTTCGACTAGCTTGACCTTGGCTTAACTGAGTATAGTCCACACTGTGCTGATTGGCCTTTAGTGTTTGACCTGTATCGTTTAGTGTCACTGTCATCCCATAAGACTGGACCTTTTCTCTGGCCTGGTCTTGGGTGATTGGGGTCGCATAGAGATCGGCCTTCTTGTTCTCGGCAGTGCTGGCATCTTTGATGTCCGCTCCCTTATATTGGTCTCCTGTGATGGCATAGCCGTCTCCAGTATTGACCGTGCTAACAACATGATGGATACGGCCATTTTGCCATGTAGAACCAGCTATACCTCCGACGCGTGGATAGGTTGTCGTATTGAGGATAGTCCCACTTGCTAGCGCATGAGACACCAAAGCACCACTTTGAACTTTCCCTACAATACCTCCCGCAAATTGGTTATTGTTGCGAGCATTGCTAGAAATATTTGCATCAACGGCTACCTTATCAATCTTAGCCTTATTACCAGATAAGAGCCCTGCTATACCTCCCACATAGTAAGGAGAGGCATCCGCATGCTTGGCCTGAATGCTACCTGTAAAGGAACTATTAGTTATTTCTGTATCCTGAGCCTTGGCTACCAAACCTGCAACTGACTTGCTACCTGTCAATTGACCTTCTACAGCTACATTACTAATCTGGCTGTTAGTAGCCACTTTTGCTAGGCTGGCTGTGTCTTCTTGACTCTTAATTGCTACCGCTTTAAGGTCAATATCTTTCACAGTAGCCTTGGTCAAGTTATCAAACAAGGCTGTCTTGAGGTCATAGATTGCAAACGGCTGCCCATCGCTCGCACCGATAAGGTTACCAGTGAAAGTGCCTGTCACATAGCTGGTTTGTCCCTTAGCTAAGGAAACTTCATCAGCTGTCATATCAGCTCCAAGTTTAAAGGTTCCAGCGAGATCGCCTTGCATAGCAGCAATCAGTTTCTTAAAGGAAGTATAGACACCGTCCTTGGCAAGCTTTTGCTTATCAATTGTGAAACTATAGTTATCCTTATATGTTGAACCTTCCTCTTGAACCAGTTCATTGAAGGCAACGGTTACCTTGTATTTCCCATCATCTGTTTCCTTAATAGAGCTAACTGGTAACAGCATTTCCTTCATCTTGTCTGATTTGACTTTGACAAAATAAGGTGACAAATCACTTGGTACTTCTGATAAGTTCAGATAACGACGGTAGTGACCATCTTCCTTACCATAGAGCCCCACTTCATCCACATCTTTGATTTCAATTTTTTTATAGTCTAACTGAAAATCTTTCGTTGATACTTCTGTACTTTCCTGATCAGATTGGCCTAGATTATAGGTCAGGTAAGTCTTAAGATTGTATGACGTATAGTAGTCCAATCCATCAATCGTTTGTTGATCTGATGGATTTTTCAAGTTCACCTCTTTGACCAGTGTTCCATTTTGGTAAATTTGGGCCTTGGCCTTCACAAAGGCAGACGTTGGGTCATCTAAGTGATAGTTGACTGCTACTGCTTTTTTGCTCTCATCTTTAACCAGATTAGTAATTTCAACTATTGGTTTGGTTTTAACAAGACTACCAACCTTGACAATCTCTTTGGTTGGTTCTACTTCTGTACGTGAGATTTCCTTGCTAGCTTCTACCTTACCATCTACGAGATAATCTTCATACTCGATTGTTCGTAAACCGTCTTTTCCTTCCTGAGCAATTTCTCGGTGATTTTTTAAGATAGTCGCATCTTCAATTTCTTCAGTTTCATGAGGAATGGTTTCTGTTACTGTACGATGATTACTTGTCAAAGGCAGTTCAGGAAGAGCCTCTGCTACAGCAGCCTCGCCCTCGTGACCGGGCTCTTGCGTACCTTGGGTACTAATTGGGGCTGTGTAAGATGGCTGAACGGGTTGAACTAAGGCTTCACCCTCATGGCCGGGCTCTTGCGTGCCCTTACTGCTAACAACTTCTGTAGACTCTGGCACTGTTGGCTCAACTGGAGCTCCCTCCTGAGGACCTGTGTAAACTGGTAGTTCTGATTGAACAAGGGATTCGCCTTCATGGCCGGGCTCTTGTGTACCTTGGGTGCTAACGGGTTCTGTATAAGACGGTTGTGCTGGTTGAACCAGGGCATCACCCTCATGGCCCGACTCTTGGGTACCTTGAGCGCTAACGGGTTCTGTATAAGACGGTTGCGATGGTTGAACCAGGGCATCACCTTCATGACCTGACTCTTGGGTACCTTGGGTGCTAATTGGAGCTGTATAAGACGGCTGCTCTGCTTGGACTAGGGATTCGCCTTCATGACCTGACTCTTGGGTACCTTGGGTGCTAATTGGGGCTGTGTACGCTGGTTGCGATGGTTGGATTAAGGCTTCGCCCTCATGACCTGACTCTTGTGTCCCTTTTGCTTGCACTACAGTTTCATTATTTTCTTGTGGTTTAGGCTCTACAGGAGAAGATGTTCCTCCTTGCTGATTCTCTACCACTGGGCTTTGCGAAGCTGGCGGTACTTGATTTGTCTGTTCTTGATTCCCATCAGTTTGACTTGAATTTGTTGCAGACTCTGTAGCTGGTGCTGTTTTTTGGTCTGCCTCCCCGCCTTTGACAACATTCGTATCCTTGCTTTCCTGACTTAGAGAAACTGCTGGTTGCTGACTAGTATCCTCATTTTTAGAAGATGGAGCCGTAGCTGCTGAGATATCTACATTTTCTAAGTTAGACTTGCTGTCATTTGACTGCTTGACAAATTCAGTTCCCATAGTCGAATCTGCTGAATGAGTAGTAACTACTTCCTGAGATTGACTGTTTTCTAATTTAATCTCTTGATTTTCAGTAGATTCTGCTGGTTTGCTAGTTATCTGTACAGAAAGAGCTGGCTTATTTTCCACATATCCTAGATAAGTATAACCAGGAATATCAACCGGAGCTGGCAAGGCATCTCCTGCCTGGACCGATAATTGGGTGTTATAAGCAGCTAGTGTCTCGCTCGTCAAAGCAAGGACAGTTGGAGACAGCAACTGACTGCCTAGAGCTGTTACTAACAAGAATCGACTAATCTTTCTCTTGCCATCAGGTCCCTTAAGAACTACTACAACCAGCAAACTAAGACCTGCCACCAAGGCAACAGTCCCCAATGGAGAGCTAGTACCCGTATTGGGCAATACTTGATTTGCTCGATAAACCAGATAGTAGGTAGCGTCTGTTTCTTCCGCTACTTGTGGTAGGGATGTAACCAAGAGACCCTTCTCTTCGTCAGTTAAATCCGACTCTAAAACATAAGTATAATTAACGGTATGAGATTCTTGGGCAGATACAGTCTGTAGGCCAGTTCCCATCAAAAAGAAACACGCAACTGCCACAGATACAAGACCAACTGCCAATTTTCTTAATGAGAAATTCTGTCTTTCTTCTCCACTAGTTTTGAAATTCATATTCCCCTCTTTTTACATTTTTAAATTAGTATGTTAATTTATTGTAAAATATACAACTCTTTCCATTATACATCAACTTTTTAAAAGATTCTAGGGATAGATATACAATTGAACGGATGGGAAAAATCAAGTAACTAAGTAATTAACTGATTTGAAAAAGCTAAGACGAACTTCCCACCACACTTACTTTACGATTTTTCAGAAATAAACTGTCAACAAAAAATGAAGAGAAGCACTATTTCTTCTCTCCATCTTTAAAATTATAGTAACAAATATAGATTATCTAAAGTTATGAAAGCAACTCTTTAGTTTCTAGTTTACCCATTCACCGTTGCCATTTACTTTATAACCGTCTGGTGTTGTTGTGCTGACTGCCAAAGCTCCAGAGCCATATGCATAATACCAGTATTGGCCAACTTTAAACCAACCTGTCTTCATGATACCAGACGCATCAAGGTAGTACCAGATTCCATTTTCTTTGAGCCAGCCTGTCTTCATAGCTCCTGAGCCATCAAAGTAGAACCATCTATTTCCGTCTGTACCCCAGCCTGTAAACATAGCACCTGAGCTACTCAAGTAATACCAGCTACCATCTACTTTTACAAATCCTGTCTGCATGACACCTAGGTCATCCAAGTAGTACCATTTACCACCTGTTTTCACCCAGCCTGTCTTCAGATCACCAGACTCATAGAAATACCATTTTCCATCTGTTTTCACCCAACCAGATTGGTCTGAACTAGAAGTTCTAAATTCTTTCAGCGCTTTTTCAACTACGACTGCTTTATTTTTAACTGTTGACAAGTTAGATGAAGTCACTTCTGCATACTGGATAGCCGGACCGTAACTGCCTACCAATTCTTCTGAAGTAGCAGCATCACCAAAAGCCTGAGCAATCGTTACGGCATTATATGGGTTGTTTGGATTCTTAAAGGCAGCAATCCCCATATGTGTAAATTTAGGGCTAATCAAAGTTTCATAATGACCAGAGCCACCTTTTGCTGAATCACCTGATTTTTTCTTCACGTAGTCTGCTTTTTCAGCACGCCATTGTTCAAGAGCTTTTAGAAAACCATCATGGTTCCAACCCAAGTTTTCTCCTAGTACACTGTTTCCTGATGGGAAGGCGCTCCAGATTTCTTTACCAGAAAGACGAGTATGGTCCATGGTTACAGAAGCTTCTGCAGCTCTGGCAAAAGCTGCCTTTTCTAGGTCAGTCGACCATTTGATAGGGACATACTTATCTACCAAACCTTCGTCAGCTGCCTCTTTACGGATAGCATTGATGGCATCTAAGATAGCTTGTTGGTCTGGAGTCAAAAATTCTCCCTTTAATCCAACCAAAACATTGCCACTAGCAGGGTTAAGCACTTCTGAACTCAAGACATTTTCATTTCTACCATCTGCAGATTGTGTTGCCACAAGTCTGTCATTGGCAAAAACATCATTTGTCAAAACTGCTCCAGCTAAAGTCAAAGCCAAGGCGCTAGCAAATACAATTTTCTTCATTTTTTTCTCCTTTTATCCTTTAGATAGGACAGGTATTTTCAATATTAAATTATATCATATTTTCCTATTCTTTGCCCATTTCTACTAATGTTATAAGGTAAATACTATTCCCAAAAAAGTAGAAATTCCTATCCTTTTATTTCACAACAAGCTCATAACGTGTCTTGCTTGTAAAGGTTTGACCTGCTTTGAGAATGACTTGGTCTTTGAGGTCACTGTGAATGGCATCTGGTAAAGCCTGCGCTTCAAGGGCAATCCCATTGTGCTGTACCATTGGCTGACCTCCTATGATGACACTTTCATCCACAAAGTTTGCTGTGTAGACTACAAAACAAGAAGCCTCTGTCTTGAAAAGCAGGAAGCGACCTGAATTTTGGTCATAAAGGAATCCAGCATTGTCATGACCTGCAGGAAGGGCAAACGGATGATCCAAACCTGATACCAGCTGGATTTGCTCATCGTCCTCTGCAAAGATATCCTTCAACAAGGCACCATTGTAGATGTGTTTAACCACATCACGAGTAGCATCTGGAGTTTTGGCAGGAACTCCATCTGGAGCGATTGGATAAATGCCCTCTGTGTTTAGTTGGAAGACATGGCGGTCAATCGTCTGCGTGAAATCACCAGACAAGTTGAAATAGCTGTGATTGGTTGGATTGACCAGCGTATCCTGATCTGTCGTTACCTTGTAGCTGATTTCATAGGCACCAGTTTCTTCCAAGTGGTAACTGATCCAAATCTTGAGATTCCCAGGAAATCCTCCTGTCCCATCTGTACGCTCTGTGTAGAGGGTCAGGCCATGATCGCTTACTTCTTCAACTTCAAACAAGCTGGAATCCCAACCTGTTGAACCACTATGGTTACAATTGCTAGCATTGTTGACTTCAAGGTCATAGTTCTTGCCATTAAGCTCAAAGGTCGCACCTGCAATACGGCCTGCCACAGGACCTACGCTAGCTCCATGCTTGGGGCTATTGCCTACATAGCTGTCAAAGTCATCCAATCCCAAGATAACATTGGCAAAATTTCCAGTCTTGTCAGGTGTTACATAGCGCAAGATAGTCGCCCCATAAGTCATAACCTCTAATTGATAACCAGCATCAGTCTCAAAGCAATAAGCTAGGACATCTTGTTCATCAACTCTTCCGAACACACGCTCTGTGTATGCTTTCATTCGTTTTTCCTTCTTCCTAATTCTATTAAGCAAACAAACCATAGAAAGTCCATTCACAATCTATGGTTTACTTGTATGATTTACAAATCCTCTTATCAAGAATTCATAAATACTGTCTTATACTCAATGAAAATCAAAGAGCAAACTAGAAAGCTAGCCACAGGCTGTACTTGAGTACGGCAAGGCGAAGCTGACGTGGTTTGAATTTGATTTTCGAAGAGTATTACTTTTGATATTCGTGGATGATAACACCCTGTACCACACGGTTTACTGTACCTGTAGGAGACGGTGTATCTGGTTTGTTTTCTACCTTGAGTGAAGTCAATAGGGCAAAGAGTTGGGCATAAACGATGTAAGGGAAGACACGGTAAATATCATTCAAGACACCGCCACAACCAAGGGCCACTTCTTTGACATTTGCAAGACCAAAGGCTTGATCACTCAAAAGCACAACACGGCGAGCAATCTGGTCACCAGCAACTTCACGAACCAAATCCAAGTCGTACTTGCGAGTGTAGTCTGTTGTTGTACCAAAGACCAAAACAACTGTATCTTCGTTGATAAGAGATTTTGGACCGTGACGGAAGCCAACTGGGCTTTCATACATAGTCGCAACTTGACCAGCAGTCAGTTCCAAAATCTTGAGCTGAGCTTCATGAGCAAGTCCAAAGAAAGGACCAGCGCCTAGATAGATGACACGGTTAAAGTCTAGGTCAACAAGTTCTTTGACATCTTCTGCATTGCCTAGAATTTTACGGGCAAGACTAGATACAACTTCAAAACGTTCAGACTTAACAGCAAATTCTGTAGGATCAAAGACTAAGAGAGCTGTCAACATCATAGACGTAAAGCTAGAGGTCATGGCAAAGCCAGCATCATTAGAAGCAGCTGGTTGCAAAAGCAAGAGATTGCGGTCATCTCCATGAGCTTGAAGAGCCAATTTCCCATCTGCAGCACAAGTAATCGTCACTTGATAAAGCTCATCCACCAAGGCTTTGGCCAATTCAACAGTCGCCACACTTTCAGGTGAGTTCCCACTACGAGCAAAAGATACAAGGACAGTTACCACATCTTTTTTCAAATAAGTTTCTGGATTGGCAACGATATCAGTTGTCGCAATGGCATTGAAATTCCATTTGCGTTCGTCATAGGCTTCCTTAAAGTATGGTACCAAGGTATCTCCCACATAAGCAGAAGTCCCAGCACCTGTCAAGATTACCTTGATATAGTCATGTTTATCAGCAATCCCTTGCAGGAAGGCTGCAATTTCTTCACGTTTTGCTTGATAAGATTCAAAAGCTTCTCTCCATACATCTGGTTGTTGGTAGATTTCACGTGTAGTGATTTCTGCACCCAATTCGAGCAAATCTCCTTTTGTATAATGTAGCATTGAGTTCCTCTTTTTCTATTAAATATGGGAATGGGAGTAAGCCCCATTCCCATGTATATTCTATATAAAATGCTCTAACGATTTTCACGTTATCACATCTTATTGAATCGAGTTCCAACTAAAATCTTTGGGAAAAAGATCGATTATCGTCGGAGAATCGCTCCATCCTCCTATCGCCTATTTTCCCTCTGATTTTCACGTTGTCACATCTTATTCATCTTCGTCATCATCGAAGCCAGCTAACAGGTCATTAACTTTCACAATGCTTTCTGCAGCACGGTTCTTATAGTCCGCATCTGCACCTGTAAGGCTCGCATTGATAAATTCAATCACCATTGGAAGATTCATCCCTGCGTAAAGTTCGATGTCACGACCTTCCATAATCAAACGGCTTACCACGTTACATGGTGTTCCACCGAGAAGATCCGCAAAGACTAGGAAATCATCCAAACCTTCAATAGCTGCTTCAAATTTTGCAGTAAATTCTTCTGGGCCATCTTCTGGAAGAAGAGCCACTGCATGAATGTTATCTTGTGGGCCCATAATCATTTCTGTGCTGCCTTTAAGCTCCTCACAGAAACGACCATGACTCACCAAAATTAACGATTTCACCATAAATTATGCGCCCATTCCAAGCAAGAATTTACCGATGAATGAAAGACCTACTGCAAGAACGATAATGATACCGATCGCTTTAGTAGAGTTCATACCTTTCTTACCAAGCAACCAGAAGATAAAGGCAGTAAAGATTGCTGGAAGCAAGCGTGGGAAGATTGAGTTCAAGATGTCTTGGAAGTCAATCAATTTTTCACCGATTGGCAATTTGTAAGAAATCTCAAAGTTGATCATTGTTGCTACAAGAGCACCCATCATGAAGACACCAAGTACAGAAGCAGCATCAATCAAAGCTGTCAAAGTACTTTGCATGTTGTTGATAAGGTTAACCCCTTCTTTGTAGGCAAATTCCAATTGTTTCCAACGGAAGATGTCATAAGCAACTGCAACTGCGATCCAAAGGAAGATACCCCATGGTTGGCCAGCGATAGCCATAGTTGCTGCGATAGATCCCATGATAGCAGGTACAAGTGAACCAAAGATTGTGTCTCCAAGAGGAGCAAATGGTCCCATCAAACCTGTCTTGATACCGTTAACAGCATCTTTTGAACCTACACCATCTTTTTCTTCCATGGCAAGGTCAAAACCAGCGATAATTGTGTGGAAGAATGGAGAAGTATTGAAGAATTGAGTATGAACTTTCATCATTTCTTTCAATTCAGGAGTTCCATCCCCATACATTTTACGCAATTGAGGCAAGATCATGTAAAGGTAACCAGAAGCTTGCATACGTTCGTAGTTCCAACCTAATTGGAAAGTAAACAAGCTACGTTTGTTGATTTGATTAAAATCTTCTTTTGTAAGTTTGTAATTAGAATTCGTCATCTTCGATTTCCCCACTTTCTGATGGTGTAGAAGGTGCTGCTACAGCTACTTTTTGGCTGTTCTTAAAGTGAACAACTGCAAGGAAGATACCTACGATAGAGATACCGATCATAGACAAACCTTTGAAGTTGTTAGCAAAGCCAATCTTTTCAGCAACATCAGCAGGAAGAGTACCAAGGATACCAGCAACAGCGCCACCAAGACTTGTTACGTTTGAGTAAAGTACAGTCAACATAGCTGTCAAACCAAATCCCATAGCAAGGTAGTGAAGGTTACGTTTAACTGGAAGGTAACGAAGCAAGATCGCAAATCCAAGACCTGGAAGCATACGTCCTGCAAGTGTCAAGCCATCTGCAACCCATTGGTATTGTTTAACCAAGTCTACTACTCCTTGAACAAAGGCACCACCAAAGGCAAGAGCAAAGAAGACTGGAAGTGCACGAGATAAAGCCCAAGGAATCGCACCAAGCAAGTAGTTGCGTTCAATACCTTTATAGTCAAAGCGTTCGATCGCAGCATCCACACGGTGAGCGAAGAAAGTAGTTGTCATACGTCCAAGAACGTCGAAGTAAGTCAAGAGAGCTGCTACTGGCACAGCGATTGTTGTAATCGCAAGTGCGGTATCGATACCTTGTGAAACAGAGAAGGCTGTTGCAAGAACCGCACCAGAAGTTGCGTCGATACGAGAAGCACCACCGAAGGTACCAACCCCAAGAACGAATAGCTGCAAGTTACCACCGATAAGTAGACCAGTAGTCACATCTCCCATGATTAAACCAGTAATAAAACCAGCAAATACAGGGGAACCTGCAGATGAAACGATCGTCAACTCATCACAGATTTGATAAGCTGAGTACAAAGTGAGAAGTAAAATTTGCCACCATTGTATCATAACAATGACCTCCTAAAAATTTTTTCCTATTTTAATAAACTCAAAAAGTCTGAAACTGGATCATTTGGAACCATTTGAGCAGTTAATTTAACACCTTTTTCTGCTAGTTTGCGGAAATCTTCCACATCCTTGTCTACTACGTTAATAGAACGTGTAATAGAACGAGTTTCTGGTGTTTGAGACATATTCCCAACATTAAGGGTTTCAAGTGGTACACCTGCTTCGACCAAACCAAGGAAGCGGTCTGGTTTACGAGCCACGATAAAGAGACGTTGGCTATCATATTTACCAGCAAGAATATTGGCTGCCGCTTTTTCAATTGGCAAAATACTCAATTTCACACCTGGTGGTGTCGCTAGTTTCAAACCACTCTTTTCAACGTCGTTGTTGACAACTTCGTCATCTACAACCATAATACGTGAAACATTTAGTTTTCCAGCCCAAAGATTGGCTACTTGTCCGTGGATCAAACGTCCATCGATACGGCATCCTACAATTGTCATAAGTTTTCCCCCTTTATATGTTTTAGTGTAGGTTTACGAGTTAAATAAATCTCTTCTTTATATTCACCCTCTGTCTCAAAGATAATGATGCGGTTTGCACCTTCCTTGAGGTAGCTATGAGGAATATAAAGCGAGAGGGTCGGGCCGACGTTCCAAAAACGTCCTAGGTGACGCCCATTGACAAAGGCAACTCCCTTACCAAACTCAGATAAGTCTAGGTAAGTATCTTTTGGCTCTTGGACTGTAAAGTCATAAGCGTAAAAGGCTGGTTGTCCTTCTGTCCATCCTTTTGAAAAATCAATTTTCTCAGGATTATCCAGTGGTAGTGGATATTGTTTCCAATTAAGTAAGAAGTGTAAATCCTTGCAGACACCTGTTCGGATTCCTTTACGTTGTGTGTCAGCTAAGAACTTATGTCCATAGTTAACACGGCCCATATTTTCAATCAAGATGTCAAGTTGTGAAGAACCTTTTCGATTACCTTGACAATAGATATCTTCTCCAATCTCCGTCTGGTATTGAGTTGCAATTCGTTGACCATCTACAAAGAGTTGAGCACGGTCACGTCCATCGATGATGCGAAGGCGTTCTTCTTCTGCATCCCAGTTTGTTTCTGTTCGATAGAGTAGGTAGCCATAACTTTGTCCCAACTCCTCCATCTTTTTAGGATAGAGGCTTTCTACAGGACTTGACAAGCTATCCAAGGTTTCAAACAAGGAAACTTTTTCAACTAGTGGAATAGCATCCAACTCCATACTCTCTTTGTAGAGTGGTTCCAACTGGGGATACTCTGGGAAATGTGTTGCCATCATCTTCTTGACTGCCAAATATTTGGCAGTTGGATTTCCTTCTTCATCCAGAAGGGCATCGTAATCATAAGATGTAACTTGTGGCAGGTCCAAAGTCCCTCGAGCTGAGCAACCATTCATGAAACCAAAGTTTGTACCACCATGGAACATGTAGAGATTGATAGAGCCTTGTTCCAAAACCTCTCGAACTGCATCTGCCAACTCTTTCGGATCCCGTGTGATAATCGGCTCTTTCCAACGATTGAACCATCCATCCCAGAACTCCATACACATGAGCGGCCATTTCTTGCCATGTTCATCAAAGAATTCCTGCATCTGTGAAAAGTTGTACGGAGCTTTAGAACCAAAGTTTCCTGTTACAAAGAGGTCATCTTCGATTAAGGTTCCAGCTTTCAGAGTAGCTCTCCATGGACCATCTGATGTAAAGAGGGGACAGGTTACGCCACGCTCTTCCATCAACTGTCGAATGGCTCTCAGATAAGCCTTATCTTCTCCATAAGAACCATACTCATTTTCAACTTGCATCATAAGGATATTGCCACCCTTGTCCAACAAATGTGGAACCAATCGTGACAAGAGCTGGTCATAGTAGCGACCGACAGCTTCAATATAAGCAGGATCTGAGGAACGAAGCCTCATATCTTTGGTTAAAAGCCAAGCTGGTAAACCACCGAATTCCCACTCCGCACAGATGAAGGGCGACGGACGAACGATAGCGTAGAGACCCAAATCTTGTGCTGTCTGAAGAAATCGCTCCAAATCCAGAGCTCCTTCAAAGTGAAACTCACCCTCACGAGGCTCGTGTAAATTCCAGGCCACATAAGTCTCTACTGTATTAAAACCAAGAGCCTTCAAGTTATAGAGCGAATGATACCAATCTTCTGGAGGAACCCTAAAATAATGAATGGCGCCAGATAAAATCTTAAATGATTTTCCATCGAGATAAAAATCATCCCGTATCTCAAATCGTGTCATATTCTTACCTTCTGACAATAAAGTTTACGCTTTCATTTGTTGATATAGTAAATATATCTCAATATCTTACATTTGTCAATAGGTTTTCACAATTTTTTTCATTTTTCACTAAATTTTACACAAAAAACTTATAAAAATCTTGTAATTTATAGTCATAACAACATTTTAGTACCATGTATAAAAATGTAGATTTTTCTATTTATTCCTATGTAAATTAACCTTATAGCCTATTATTCTAATTTTTTTATTCAAAAGGCTACTATTCTTTCCAGTTTTATGGTAAAATCTTTAACGGAGAAGGAAAATCGAGGTGAAAATATGGCAATTCCAAAGTATCAATATATTAAAGATGAATTAAAGAACAAAATCATTTCTGGTCAATTTGCCAGTGGAGATAAATTCTACACTGAAGCTGAATTGATTGCAATGTATGATGTTAGTTCTATCACAGTTGTTCGCGCTTTAAACGACCTTGCCAAGGATGGCTATATTGTCCGTCAACAAGGAAAGGGTACATTCGTTTCACGCGCACGCAAACACAAACTCGTAGAGTTTTCAGATGTAGAAGTTTTTGAAACTAAAGATGATAAAGTTACCGTCCTTTCTATTGAGCGTGGAAACAAACTAAGCTACTTAGAAAAACTTGGACTACGCGGAGATCAGTTCTACTACAAGATTGAACGCGTTCGCGAAACGGGTGGTGTTGTGTACATCTACCATACATCTTATATCCCAGAACAATACATCAACGCAAATTATCCAAATCTTGAATATTATAGCTCTATCTATAACCGTTTCAAATTGGATTACCACATTCACATGAATGATGAACATTTTGAAGAAATCAATGAAATAGCATTTCCAACTCCAGAACATGCGGCTTCAATCCTCGGAGTCGATGAACAATTCCCAACCGTTTTACAAACCAAGACTACTAAACTAGAGTCTACTGGTCAAGTTCTTGCATACAGCGAAACATATAAACGCGCAGATTACTACAAAATCAAATTCATTTCATGTGACCGTGATCACTAAGAAGAAAGCCTAAGCCTTGCTTGGGCTTTTTCTATGCTTATTATATGACATTAAAAATGTATTTTCTATATGTAAATTAAGATAGACTAAATTTGTTTAAATTTTACTAAAATATAGGTAATTTTTATCAAAAATACTTGAAGACAAAATAAAAATCGAAGTTCTTCTACTCCTATAAATAGAGTAATAGAACTTCGATTTTTATTCTAATTATCCTAAACCAAGACGGTCAAAGATATCATCCACTCGTTTGGTGTAATAAAGAGGGTTGAAGATTTCATCGATTTCTTCTTGAGTGAGGCGAGAAGTTACCTCTGGATCTGCTTCAAGAAGTGGTTTAAAGTCTACTTGATTGTCCCAAGAGTAGGCTGTTTTTGGTTGTACCAAGTCATAGGCTTGCTCACGGGTCATTCCTTTTTCAATCAAGGTCAACATAGCACGTTGACTGAAAATCAAACCAAAAGTCGAGTTCATGTTGCGGATCATGTTTTCTGGGAAGACTGTCAAATTCTTGACAATATTTCCAAAACGGTTGAGCATGTAGTCAATCAAAATAGTCGTATCTGGTGTAATGATGCGCTCAGCTGATGAGTGAGAGATATCACGTTCGTGCCAGAGAGCTACGTTCTCATAGGCAGTAATCATGTGACCACGGATAACACGCGCTAGACCTGTCATGTTCTCAGAACCGATAGGGTTGCGTTTGTGAGGCATTGCAGATGAACCTTTTTGCCCTTTAGCAAAGAATTCTTCCACTTCACGTTGTTCTGATTTTTGCAAACCACGAATCTCAGTCGCCATACGTTCGATAGAAGTCGCAATGCTAGCAAGAACTGCAAAGTACTCAGCGTGAAGGTCACGAGGAAGCACCTGTGTAGAGATTTCTTGGGCACGAATACCCAGTTTATCGCAGACATATTGCTCAACGAATGGTGGGATGTTGGCAAAGTTCCCAACCGCACCAGAAATCTTACCAGCTTCCACACCAGCAGCCGCATGCTCGAAACGCTCGATGTTGCGCTTCATTTCGCTGTACCAAGTCGCCAATTTCAGACCAAAGGTTGTAGGCTCAGCGTGCACACCGTGGGTACGCCCCATCATGATGGTAAACTTGTGCTCCTTAGCCTTATCAGCGATGATGTTGGTGAAGTTTTCAAGGTCACGACGGATGATGTCGTTGGCCTGCTTGTAAAGATAACCGTAGGCCGTATCCACCACGTCGGTAGAAGTCAAACCATAGTGGACCCACTTACGCTCTTCACCAAGCGTCTCAGAAACTGCACGCGTGAAAGCCACCACATCGTGACGCGTCTCCTGCTCAATCTCCAAAATACGGTCGATGTCAAAGTCCGCTTTTTCACGAATCAAAGCTACATCTTCCTTAGGGATTTCCCCCAACTCAGCCCATGCCTCGTCAGCCAAGATTTCCACCTCAAGCCAAGCACGGTATTTATTTTCTTCACTCCAAATATTCGCCATCTCAGGGCGAGAGTAACGGTCGATCATGTTGTTAATTTTTCCTTTCTTCTTAAACTGCTGGGAATAAGCTATCTAGGTAAAGCAAGATTTCTACTCAAACTCCTCTTTCCCAATAAACACAGATGGATAGTGTAGTAATTCATTGAGATCGGTATCCAATGGTAAATCATAAATTGCTAAATAGTTTTCAGGATATAGAGCAACTAGCTCTTCATATTTAGCCTTTACCTTTTCGTGATCACTACTAGCATACAAGACTTCAACGACTGCTCCAGTCTTATCCTTTTCAATAAATGCATTAACGATAATTTGTATCATAGACTTGTACTAAAAATCAATCCCTTTCCCAAATTCCTCCACCTCATCCGGCGCATCACTAAACAAAGTCACATGCCCCATCTTGCGGTTGTGCTTCGCTTCTATTTTACCATACATGTGGAGGTGGGCGCTTGGATTTTCTGTGACATATTTTTCAGCAGCATCGACATGTTGGCCGAGAACATTGAGCATGATAGCTGGGGCATGCAGTTTGATGGCTGGTAATGGTGCTCCGAGAACACCAAGAATATGAGTGTCAAATTGTGAAAAGTCGCAGGCTTCGATTGAGTAGTGTCCTGAATTGTGTGGACGCGGGGCAATCTCATTGACAATGATGTCATCAGCCGTCGCAAACATTTCCACACAGAGGGTTCCAGACAGGTTAAGCTGTTCAGCAATCTTCACTGCCATGGCTTTTGCTTTTTCAGCTAGACTTTCTGAAATACGGGCTGGCACAATGGTTTTTGAAAGAATGTTGTTTCGGTGGATATTTTCCTGAACTGGGAAAACCGTCACGTCCTTGCCATTTCCTGACACGATAACAGAAATTTCAAGGTCAAAGTTGACAAATTCTTCCAAGACACAGTCTGTTGAATCTGCTAGTGTATAGGCTTCTTCCAAGTCTGCTTCTGAGCGAATGACCTTTTGCCCATGCCCATCGTAGCCACCTGTCGCAGTCTTGAGAACATAGTTTTTCGACAAGTTGATATCTGCTAAGTCTTGGCTTGAAGTCACAACCTTGTAGGGTGCTACAGTGACTTGAGCCTTGTTTGAAAGAAAGTCCTTTTCAAAAATGCGATTTTGGGAAATGCGGAGCAGATCTGTCCCTTGAGGGAGTTGTCCATCCTTGATAACCGCATCCAAACCGTCAGCATCGACATTTTCAAACTCATAGGTGAGGACATCGCAACGCTCAGCCAACTGACGCAGAGCATCCACGTCATTATAAGGCGCCACGATGATTTCCGCCACGCAAGAGGCCGGGCAATCTGCCGCAGGATCCAGCGCTACAACCTTGTGCCCCATGTAGATAGCAGAGATAGCCATCATCTGACCCAGCTGGCCGCCACCGATAATTCCGATTGTTTTAGATGAGCTCATTTGTCGACTCCTCTGCGATTTTTCCTTGCTCCTCTGCGAAATCTGCCAGTGCTGTCGCGATAGACTGATCCTCTACTGATAGGAGACGAAGGGCGAAGAGAGCCGCATTGGTCGCACCTGCTTCACCGATAGCCATAGTTGCGACAGGCACTCCACCTGGCATCTGGACGATAGAGTAGAGCGAGTCCACACCACTAAGGGCACGCGATTTTACGGGCACACCAATGACTGGAAGGGTTGTTTTAGCTGCGACCATACCTGGCAAATGAGCTGCGCCACCTGCACCTGCGATGATGACCTTGATACCACGACTACGCGCTTCTTCGGCATGCTTGAACATAAGGTCTGGTGTACGGTGGGCAGAGACAACTTTCTTTTCGTAGGCTACACCGAAGCGGTCTAGGACTTCTGCTGTTTTTTGCATGGTTTCCCAGTCGGATTTTGAGCCCATGATGATGGAAATAATTGGTTTGGTCATGATTTTCCTTTTCTTTCCTTTCTTTTTTCAATCACCTTAGGTTGTGAGGGACGGCAGCAGCCACCAAAGGTGTCTCATGCCTAAATCGGAAGCCCAAGGTCTTCCAATTTCCCTGAACGATTGTATTGTCATTCAATCGTTCTTGCACAACAGCGGTGATTGTTCTATATTAGCTCGCTAACGCTCGCAAATCAAACGACTATTAACGTACTTGACGACTGCATCGCTTTTTTCTTATACCTTTATCGAATAGCTTTACTTCCGATATCTGTTCGGTAGAAGAGGCCTTCTGTTTTTTGTTGGGCGAATTCTTGGTAGATGGTGTCCTGGGCTTCTTTGACGGTGGCTGCTGTGGTGACGAGCATATAGACACGTCCGCCGTTTGATAGCAGCGCTCTACTATTTTCCGAAAACTTAGCCCCTGCATAGTAGGTGATGATATCTCCCTCGGTTTTTGCCGGTAATGCAACACCCTTTTCATATTCTAGCGGGTAACCGTTTGATGCGACAACTACACCAAGCGTCACACCCTTGTCCGTCCAGGTGATGTTTGGCTCCTTGCCATCGAGGATATCCGTAATATTTTGGGCAAAATCAGAGGTCAGACGAGGCAAGATAATCTGAGTTTCTGGATCTCCGAAGCGAGCATTAAACTCGATGACCTTAGGTCCATCAGCTGTCAAGATAAGTCCTGCGTAAAGGATACCCAGATAAGGGCGCCCTTCTTTAATCATGCCATCAAGGACTGGCTTGACAATGGTGTCAACCGCTGTATCAACCACACTCTGTGGTAAGTGTGGAACTGGCGCATATGCTCCCATACCTCCCGTGTTAGGCCCTTTGTCGCCATCGTAGGCACGTTTGTGGTCCTGAGCCGTTGGCATGATGTAGAACTTATCACCATTGACAAAGGCAAAGAGTGAAAATTCCTCTCCTTCAAGGAATTCCTCAATAACCACACGCGCACCTGAGTCACCAAATTTATTGTCCAAAAGCATCTCATGAGCGGCTTCGACCGCTTGCTCGACTGTCTCAGCAACGACGACACCCTTCCCAAGCGCCAAGCCATCCGCCTTGACTACGATAGGCGCACCCTGCTTTTCGATATAGGCCTTAGCTTCCTCGAAATCTGAGAATGTGCCATAGGCTGCTGTCGGAACGCCGTATTTAACCATGATTTCCTTGGCAAAATCCTTAGACCACTCAAGTTCAGCCGCAGCCTTAGTCGGACCAAAGGCTTTGAGACCAGCTGCATGGAAATCATCCACGATACCAGCCGCAAGGGCGTCATCTGGCCCGATAAATGACCAAGCAATATCGTTGGCCTTTGCAAAGTCAATCAATTTAAAATGTTCGGAAATAGAGATATTTACCAATTCCAGACCATCCAGAGTCATCCCATCATTTCCAGGAGCAACAAAAACCTTTTCTACCTCTTTTGACTCAAGCAACTTCTTAGCAATGGCATGTTCACGACCACCCGAACCGACAACTAACAGCTTCATCTTTCAACCTCTTTTGCGAATTATTTACTAATATTATACCATAAACGTTCGTTTTAATCTTGTTTCGTTTCGCTTTTAAAGCAAAAAAAGGAAAGAAACTGTTTTCTTCCCTTTAACGTTCTTAATGTCTAAAATGTCTCACTCCTGTGAAGACCATAGTCAAGCCGTATTTGTCAGCAGCTTCGATGGATTCCTGATCACGGACGGACCCACCTGGCTGGATGATAGCTTTAATGCCTGCTTTGGCGATTTCTTCCACGTTATCCGCAAATGGGAAGAAGGCATCGGAAGCAAGCACAGCGCCGTCAAGACGGTCTTTAGCTTGGTCAATAGCGATGCGAACAGAAGCCAAACGGTTGGTTTGACCTGGGCCAACACCAAGTGTCATATGGTCGTTGGTCACGATGATGCCGTTTGATTTGACATACTTGATAGACTTCCATGCAAACTCAAGAGCAGTCGCTTCTGTCTCTGTTGGCTGGCGTTTAGTCACCACTTGCCAATCAGCTGGGCTTTCTTTCACTACGTCTTGGTTTTGCACAAGGAGACCACCAACTACACCTGTATATTCTGCTTCCACTTCGCTAGCCTCTTGAGCGTCAAATGGCAAGGCAAGGATACGCAAGTTTTTCTTTTTGTTGGTCAAAATGGCTAGCGCCTCATCCGTATAGCTTGGTGCGATGATGATTTCAAGGAAAACGCCGTGCATCTTCTCAGCTGTCGCAGCATCCACCTCACGGTTAAGAACAACGATACCACCAAAGATAGACACTGGGTCAGACTCATAAGCGTAGTCCCAAGCAGTCTCGATGTCATCAGCCTGACCGATTCCACATGGGTTCATGTGTTTGAGAGCCACAACGGTTGGACGGTCTTTGAAATCACGGATAATACGAATGGCAGCATCAGCATCGCGGATATTATTGAATGACAATTCTTTCCCATTGAGCTGTTTCGCTGAAGCAATCGAATAGTCTGTTGGCAAAGCTTTTTGGTAGAAGTCTGCGTCTTGTTGAGGGTTCTCACCGTAACGCATGGCTTGTTTGAGGTCATAGGTCAAAGTGAGCTTTTCAGGTTTGCTTTCGCCGACTTGAGCTGTGAAATACTCTGCAATCAAGGCGTCATAAGCCGCTGTGTGACGGAAAACCTTGGCTGCCAAACGTTGACGCGTTTCGTAAGTCGTTTTACCATTGGCTGACAACTCGTCCAAAACCACTGTATAGTCAGCAGGGTCTACCACAACCGTCACGCTGGCATGGTTCTTCGCTGCTGAACGAAGCATAGATGGCCCGCCGATATCGATATTCTCCACCGCATCAGCATAAGTCACGTCTGGTTTGAGGATGGTTTCCTTGAAAGGATAGAGATTGACCACGACAAGGTCAATCAATTCAATCTTATTATCTTTAGCCGCTTCCAGGTGACTATCCAAGTCACGACGAGCGAGGAGTCCACCGTGGATATTTGGATGAAGGGTCTTGACACGACCGTCCATCATCTCTGGGAAGCCCGTCACATCATCGATCGCAATGGTGTTCACCCCAGCATTATCAAGGGCAACCTTGGTTCCACCTGTCGAGATAATCTCCCAACCAAGTTTTTTAAGTTCTTGGGCAAATTCAACAATGCCCGCTTTGTCTGAGACGCTGATTAAGGCGCGTTTAGTCATGTTTTTTCCTTTCATTTTCAAACTCTTTACCTACGCATTTTTCGATTCATAAAATATAGGGAGACGATTACCAAGACTCCCAAAATTACTGTCAGTAAAAATCTCCCCCAATAGGGAATCTCTGGGAAGAAAAAATTTACCAGTAAACGTAGAATGATTACCAAGGTAATCAAGGCAAGTGTTTCCACCCATTTTTTCATTTACTTGTCCAACAATTCTCTAATAACCTCTGGATACAACTTGTACTCTGCCTCATGAATGCGAGTTTCAAAGCTTTCAATGTTATCATCAGCTAACCTTGGCACACGGACTTGTTTAATGATTTTACCAGTGTCCACACCAGAATCTACCCAGTGAATGGTCACGCCGCTCTCTGCAACGTCAGCATTCCAAGCGTCCTCAATCCCATGAGCTCCTGGAAATTCTGGCAGGTAGGCTGGATGAATGTTGATGATTCGGCCTTCATAAGTCGCCAATAAGGTTGGCCCAACGATTTTCATGTAGCCTGCTAGACAAACCAGGTCAATCTGGTGTTCTTCCAAGAGTTCGACAAGGGCCGCTTCGTAGTCTGCCTTGCTCTCAAACTCCTTGAGTTCAAAAGCATAGGACAGAACGCCGAGCTTATCTGCACGTTCGAGCACATAGGCGTCACGATGGTCTGAAAAGACAAACTCTACTGGAAATTGTTCCGCTATCACCTGAAAATTTGAGCCATTACCGGAGGCAAAAACCGCTATTTTTTTCATTTGATGATGACACTTTCGTTTTCTTTCTTGACGATACGACCAATTTCATAGACTGGTTCATCCAACAATTCCTTGACACGACTTACATTTTCAGGGCTAACTGCTAGCATAAGTCCCACACCCATATTGAAGATTTCAAACATTTCTTCGTGTTTGATCTGACCGTATTTTTCAAGGGCTTTGAAAATCGGTAAAACTGGAACCTTGTCTTCCTCAATCTCAGCAGCCAAGTCAGCTGCAAACATACGAGGGACATTTTCGATAAAACCACCACCAGTGATGTGGGCAATGCCGTTGACCAACTCTTCCTTGATGAGTGGTAAGACACCCTTGACATAGATACGAGTCGGCTCAAGAAGAACTTCCTTGAGTTGCTTGCCTTCCAATTCTGGCAGGACTTCCTCACCTGTGTAATCCGCAAAGACACGACGGACGAGAGAGTAACCATTGGAATGAATCCCACTTGAAGCAAGTCCGAGAAGAACATCTCCCTCTGCCACTTTTGAACCGTCAATGATTTGAGATTTTTCAGCCACACCGACCGCAAAACCAGCCAAGTCATAGTCATCTTCGCCGTACATGCCAGGCATTTCAGCCGTTTCCCCACCAATGAGGGCAGCACCAGCCTGCACACAACCTTCTGCCACACCAGCAACGACTTGCTCTAGCTTAGCTGGTTCATTCTTGCCAGTTGCGACGTAGTCAAGGAAATAGAGGGGCTCCGCACCTGCAGCGATGATATCATTGACACACATGGCCACACAGTCCTGACCGATGGTATCGTGCTTGTCGTACTTGATAGCCAGCATGAGTTTGGTTCCGACACCGTCAGTTCCTGAAATCAAGACAGGTTCTTTAACCCCAGTCTTTGAAAGGTCAAACATACCACCAAAGCCACCCAGAGCTCCCATGACACCTGCACGCTCCGTACGAGCCACGTGCTTTTTAATCCGTTCAACAACTTCATAACCCGCTTCAACATCCACACCAGATTGAGCGTACGCATTTTTATTTGCCATTTTATTTTTCCTTTTCTTTTTTTGGGAAAGACTGCGACGTATTTTTAGATAAACAATTATTTTATCTAAAAATACTAGTCAGGTCTCTAGCTTTTGTCCCATAGGAGAAAGCCTCTACTGACAAATGCTTTAGTTTTTAGTCAGTAGTGAGACGTGGGGCATAAGCATTTTTATATTCCTTTTCTTTAATGGAGGATCTATTGTCTATTTGTAAAAACTGGTCTTTTCTTCCAAACTTCGACGATAGTCTTCTTCATAGTCGTAGAGAGGTGTTGGGTAGTCACCGTCAAAGTAAGCGACACAGAGACCACCATTTGGCGCATCCGTTTCAATACCAATTGAATCAATCAACCCCTCAACAGAAAGATAAGTCAGACTGTCCGCCCCAATGATTTGACGCGTTTCTTCGACCGTATGATTAGCCGCAATCAGCTCCTGACGGGTCTGGATATCAATCCCGTAGAAGCATGGATAAGCTAGCGCTGGACTGCCAATAGCAACGTGAACCTCAGTTGCACCCGCTTCTTTTAAGAGTTGAACAATACGACGAGAGGTCGTTCCACGTACAATAGAGTCATCAATCATAACCACACGCTTGCCTTTTACAACGCCTGAAACAGCAGACAGTTTCATCCGCACCCCTTGCTCCCGCAATTCTTGAGTGGGTTGGATAAAGGTACGTTGGGTGTATTGGTTCTTGATGAGGCCCATTTCATTTGGTAGCCCGGACTCTTCCGCAAAGCCCATAGCCGCGCTGAGGGAAGAATTGGGCACACCGACCACGATATCCGCCTCGTGCTTGAATTCACGCGCCAATTGGGCACCCATACGTTTGCGAGCCGTATGGACATTGACACCGTGGATATTAGAATCAGGGCGGGCAAAATAGATATACTCCATAGAGCAAATCGCGAGCTGAGTATCATCCGTATAGCTATCATACTGGATTCCCTTGTCATCAATAATCACAATCTCACCTGGCTTCAAATCACGAATCCATTCAGCACCAATAACCTCAAAAGCACAGGTTTCAGATGAAACAACCACCGCTCCGTTGGCCATTTTCCCGATAGAAAGCGGACGGAAACCATTGGGGTCAAGAGCCGCAATCAACTTGTCCTCAAACAGCAAGATATAGGCAAAACCACCTTTGACAAGGCTGAGCGCCTCCTTGATTTTTCCCATTAAGTTCGGATTGTGACTACGACGAATGAGATGAGCCAAGATTTCCGAGTCCGAAGTCGCGCTGAAAATTGCTCCTCTTTGTTCCAATTCTTTCTTGAGAGAGGCTGCATTGGTCAGATTTCCATTATGAGCCAAACCAAACTGCATATCATGAAAACGGAAGAGGAAGGGCTGGATATTATCTACAGAAGCTTCGCCAGCAGTCGCGTAACGCACATGCCCAATCGCACCAGTTCCCGTCAATTTATCCAAATTAGCAGGATTTCTGAAGACTTCTGATAAAAGTCCCATGTCACGATGGCGCTTCAATTGTCCCTGATCGTTGGAGAGGATTCCTGCCCCCTCCTGACCACGGTGCTGAAGACTATGGAGACCAAAATAGGTCAATTTAGCAGCATCTGGATGTCCCCAGATACCGAAAACACCACATTCTTCATTAAGAGATTTTACTTCGTATGTCATTTTATATACCTAATTTTTATTTGTGTAGCACCAAGAGCTAAATCTACATGACTTTTACATTACTGATACTATCTATTAGAAAATCTGTAAGTCTTATTTTCCAGTAAAGTATTTAACCGCTGACGCGAACAGGTGCTGGTCTTTATTTCCTGGGATATTTTGGAAAAGACCTTCCTCATAACGTTCTGAGTGGCCCATCTTACCGATGATTTGACCATTCTTGCTGGTAATTCCTTCGATGGCATGGACAGAACCATTCGGATTGTACTTAGAGTCCATACTTGGTTTGCCGTCAAAGTCAACGTATTGGCTAAAGATTTGACCATTGTCACGGAGCTCCGCAAATTCCTCAGCCGTCACGACAAACTTCCCTTCACCGTGCGAAACAGGAATAGCGTGGATATCGCCCACTTCTACTCCAGCCAACCATGGCGAGTTGGTATTGGCAATCCGAGTTTCCACCATCTTGGCCACGTGCTGGTTGGCATCATTGTAGAAGAGGGTTGGACTAGTACTGCTGGCATCTTCGAAGTTCCCGTATGGAAGAAGACCTGATTTGACCAAGGCCTGGAATCCATTACAGATACCAATAATCAAGCCACCACGGGCGATAAAGCTATCAATAGCTGCACGCACTTTTTCATTGAGCAGGATATTGACAATAAACTTAGCTGAACCATCTGGCTCGTCCGCAGCTGAGAAACCACCTGCAAAGAAGAGAATGTTAGCCTTGCCGATGTTGTCAACCATAGTTTCAACTGAATTGACAATGGCTTCTTCATTCAAGGTCACAAATGGCACCAAGTTGACCTCTGCACCTTCTTTTTCGAAGGCCTTGGCTGAGTCATATTCTGAGTTAGTTCCTGGGAAGACTGGGATATAGACTACCGGTTTTTCAACTTTTTCTTTAGCTTGGATGACTGTGTTAGTAGCGACAGCTGGAACTTCTGCTAGTTCTTTAGCTTGTGCAAATTCTGTTGGGTAAACTTCTTCCAATTTCCCTTGGAAAGCACTGTCAAGTTTGTGTCCATCTAGCTTCACACCGTTGACAAGGAGTGTAAAGTTGGCACTTGTTTGTCCAATCTTCTCTACTCCAGCGATTTCTTCAGGAGATGTTAGGACAAATCCGCCTAATTGAGCTGTCAAAGCTGTTTCAAGTTCAGGCAAGATCACCTCTGCACCGATATGATTTCCAAAAGTAGCAAGTGCCAAACTTTCAATAACACCACCGTATTTAACAGCTGAAGCTGCTGTTACTTTGTGAGCCTTTTGAAGGGCTTCAAACTGAGCAAAGTTAGACTTAATCAAGTCAAAATCAATCTCTGCTGAGAGTGCTTGGCCTGGGATGTAGTAGATGTTTTCACCAGCATTCTTGAACTCTGGCGAAAGCACCTTACGGCTATCTGCTGTCGTCACCCCAAAAGCGACCAAGGTTGGTGGCACTGTCAATTCTTCAAAGGTACCAGACATGGAGTCCTTACCACCGATAGATGGCAAACCAAGCTGAATTTGTGCCTCGATAGAGCCTAGGAGAGCTGCTACTGGCTGACCAAAACGCTCTGCTTGTTTATCCATGCGCTCGAAGTACTCTTGGTAAGAGAAACGAGCCTGAGACCAGTTGGCACCAGCAGCAACCAAACGAGCAGTTGCTTCGATCACCGCATAGGCAGCACCGTGGTATGGAGACCATTCAGCTACATATGGGTTGAAACCTTGAGCCATGACTGACGCAGTATGAGTCACACCGTGTTGAACTGGTAATTTCTGCACAGATGCCTCAGTTGGTGTGAGTTGGTAGCGTCCGCCAAGTGGGTGATTGACTGTTGAACGACCAACAGAGCAATCAAAGATAGTCTGCAATCCTTTTTGACTCGCATGGTTGAGGTCAGATAGGACCGTAAGGGTATCTGCTTCAAGTGTGTCAGCAGATGTTTGACGTTCTTCTGGAAGCTTGACATCTTTGTCCACAACCTTGGCATCAACAACGACACGCACACCGTTGGTATCTAGGAAACGACGTTCCAAGTCGACAATCGTTTCACCATTCCAGTGCATGACTAGATTTGGTTTTTCAGTCACTGTCGCAACCACAACAGCATCAATATTCTCTTTGTTACATTCCGCAACGAAGGCATCTACATCCTCAGGACGAACCACGACTGCCATCCGTTCTTGAGATTCAGAGATGGCAATTTCGGTACCATTCAAGCCCTGGTATTTAAGAGGCACCTTGTTGAGGTCAATTTCAAGACCGTCTGCCAATTCACCGATGGCTACACAGACACCACCTGCTCCAAAGTCATTGGACTTCTTGATAAGACGAGTGACATCGCCATTACGGAAAAGGCGCTGAATCTTGCGTTCTTCGATGGCATTCCCTTTTTGAACCTCAGCACCGGCAGTTTCCACGGACTCAACTGTTTGAACCTTAGAAGACCCTGTCGCACCACCGACACCATCACGCCCAGTCTTACCACCTAGCAAGATAATCACGTCACCTGCTTCTGGTTTTTCACGGACTACATTGCCCTTGGGAGCAGCACCAACAACGGCACCTAGCTCCATACGTTTAGCTACAAAGCCTGGGTGGAAATACTCACGAACGTAGGTCGTCGCAAGCCCAATTTGGTTACCGTATGAAGAATAACCATGAGCCGCTGTCTTAGAAATGACCTGTTGTGGCAATTTCCCAGCGCGAGTTTCTGAAATCGGTGCTGTAATATCACCAGCACCTGAGATCCGCATGGCTTGGTAAACATATGAGCGACCTGACAATGGGTCACGAATGGCTCCACCGATACAGGTAGCAGCCCCACCAAATGGCTCAATTTCCGTTGGGTGGTTGTGAGTTTCATTCTTGAACATGAGGAGCCATGGCTCTTTCACACCATCAATATCCACTTCGATTTCTACTGAGCAAGCATTGATTTCGTCTGACACTTCCATATCATCCAAACGTCCATTAGCACGCTCATAACGACCGAAAATAGTCGCCATATCCATCAAGGTTTGAGGTTTTTCAGAACGCCCCAACTCATCACGCATGGCAATATACTTGTCATAGGTTGACTGCAATTGCTTTTGAAATTTAGAAGCTGAAAAGTCGATGTGTTTCAACTCTGTCTCAAAAGTTGTGTGACGGCAGTGGTCAGACCAGTAAGTATCCAAAACCTTGAGCTCTGTCTCAGTTGGCACGCGCCCGATTGACTTGAAATATTCTTGGATAAAGAGCAAATCATCCACTTCCATTGCCATGCCCTGCTCGGTCTTGTAGAGGGCAAAGTCTTCTGCTGTATAGCTTTCAAAGAAAGTCAATTTAGGAATGGTCTTGTCTGACTCAGAAAATTCCTGCTTGGCAATCCCTGTCGTGATGTCCTTGAAACGAGAATCAACTGGGTTGAGCAGATAGTTCTTGACCGCCTCTAACTCCGTCGCATCAATATCTTTATTGACCAAATAAAGTTGAGCAGTATTAACCGTTACATCACTCGAACTTCCTAGTAAAAGCAAGGCTTCCTGTGAAGATGCTGCACGCTGGTCAAATTGACCTGGCAGGCTTTCAATGGCAAAGAAAGCATAGTTAGCAAGATCCGCCTGTACAGCAGCTTCATCCAAGACATGGTCTGTCACCTGCTCAGAGAAGATGTGTTTCTCTGCAGGTGCAAACAGGTCCTCTGCCAAGTCAAATACATCATACACTTGCACGATGCGAATACTTTTCAAGCTTGAAAGTCCCAAGTTGTGCTGGAGTTCTCTCACCAAACTCTCTGACTTGACCTGAAAATCAGCCTTTTTTTCAACAAAAATACGTTTATCCATCAATCCTTATTCCTTTATTTCAGCTTTTACAATGTTCCAACGACCTTGAGGTTGTTATTTCAAACCCTGCAACTTTTCCCAGACAATCTCGTAAACATCTGTTAGTTCTCCCAATCCCCTACGGAGTGAAAAGGTCTGGGGGACCTTTTCAGCCTGAGTCCTTTTAGTTGAGAGACGAAGGTTTTCCGTTGCAAACAGATTATTTCAAACCTTGCAGCTTCTCCCAAACAACTTCATAAACATCGGTTAATTCACCTAGTCCCCTACGGAAAACATCCTTATCCATGTGGTTGCCATCTGCATCCCACAAACGGCAATTATCTGGTGAAAATTCATCTGCCAAGATAATCTTGCCATCCTTGTCAAAACCGAACTCTAGCTTAAAGTCAATCAACTTAAGCCCAATCTCAGCAAACCAGCCTTTCAAAAGTTCATTGATACGACGCGTTTCTTCCTTCAAGTAGGCAATCTGCTGGTCATCCGCAATCTGTAGGAATTTCACATGCTCATCATTGATGAATGGATCATCCAAATCATCATTTTTGTAGTAAAATTCGACAATCGGAGTCTCAAATGCGATTCCTTCGTCTACACCAAAACGTTTTGAAAAGGAACCAGCCGTGTAGTTGCGAAGCACAACCTCGAGAGGAATAATCTCAACCTTTTTATTGAGTTGTTCTGTATCTGAAAGTTTCTCCACAAAGTGAGTCGCCACACCAGCCGCATTTAATTTCTCAAAAATAAAAGATGAAATCTGATTATTCAACACTCCTTTGCCCGCAATCTGCTCCTTCTTAACACCATTGAAAGCAGTCGCCTGGTCCTTGTAAGTTGAAATAATAAGATTTTCATCCTCAGTTGTATAGATATCTTTAGCTTTTCCCGAATAGATCAATTGTTTTGACATTTTAAAGTTCGCCTTTCGTATTACTTGAGCACATTTTACCACAAAAAACCTAAAATTACAAGAATTTAACCGAATAAATAACGTAGTAACTTCAAAAATCATAAAGAAAAAACTGCAAGAAAAATCTTTCTCACAGTTTAAAAATTATTTAACTCTAAAAACACGAACATTACTCTTTGTTCAAAAATTGATCCAAATAATAACGTAGGTAACTTTTCCTGCCCGTAATCATCTGCAGGCGACCTTCCACCCCATATCGAAGTTTTGCAGCCTGCTTAGAAGTTAGATTAGTCTCCGCCTCGATTTTAAAGAAATTCCCAGTTTCAGTCTTAGTAGCTGTCGCATCAATACTTGTAATAGTAGAATCTAGGAAAAGTTGATTCTTAGCATCATGAGTCGTAGTATAGCGAACAGAATCACCGACCTTGATCCTTGCTACATCTTTTGAACTTAGATAAGCTGTGAGTTTGACTTTCCCTTCTTTTTCCAAGGACGGATAGAGTTGGGCTAGTAAGGCGCCTTCTGCTACCATGGTAGAATCACTGGTCTCAGGATTAAGATGAAGCACCCCATCCTCACTCGCCGTAATTTTCCCCTTGTCTAAAAGATTTCCCTGTACCTTCCTACCCGATTCTGCCTCCAAAATTTTCTGGTCTAGAAGGGTCAATTCCTGACCAACCTTAGCCAAGTGTTGTGATTTGAGAGACTCCAATTGACTGCTTAAACCTGACGCATAGGCTTGCTGGGTACCTGAACCTGCATACTGGACACGGTAAGTAGCAAGACTAGATTCTAACTGAGAAAGCTGTGCTTCTAGCTGCACAACTGCTTGTGCCTTAGATTGCGGATTTTCCTCGCCCTGAGACTTGTAGGACTGGTAGAGAGAGTAGGCTAGATTCTGACTGGCCAAGGAAGCACCTGTTTCAATAGCTGACTTAGCTGTCTGGTAATCGCGAATTTTAGCCTCTGTTTGACTGATGAGGGTGCCGATTTCGGCTTGGGTTTGACTAGCTGCTGCATTCTGGGACGCGATGGTCTCATTTTGTTGCGATGTACTAGCCCTAAGACTACCTGCTTGGCTGATGTAGTCACGAAAGGTGGCTTGGTAGCCAAATTTATCCTCCTCTGGAAAGTGGTTCTCCCCTTCTTGCAGACTCTTTTGCAAATACTCCAATTGCTTTTTTTGATCCTTGAGCATGTCCAGCTGACTAGCATAGGCCTCCGCTTGGACACCCTCTGCCCCTTCTTGATATTGAACCAACAGTTCTCCCTTTTTAACCAGCTTACTTTCTTCCAAATGATTGACAAGAATACGATTGTTGCTAGTTGACTGGATATTTGCAAGGATACGACTAGGCTCGACAGTAGCTCTAGTAGACATACTCATCTCCTTCTCTGCCAAAGTTGCAAAGCCAAGTAAAAACACGAGCAGAAGGAACATGGGGACAATCACCCGACTGGAAAAATTATGGTAACGACGATTATAAAACTCCGCACTTTCTAAAAATTCTGGTTTCATCCTCTCCTCTTTCTAGCTATTGACCAAATGGGCGTAAAAACCACCCTGTGCAAGCAAATCAGCATGATTTCCTTCTTCAACAATCTTGCCCTGATCCAAGACAACAACCTTCTCTGTCCGCTCAGCAATGGTCAAGCGGTGAGCGATGAAAATCAAGGTCTTATCTAAAGCCATAAGATTATCGACAATTCGCTTCTCTGTCAGAATATCCAAACTGCTGGTCGCCTCATCCAAGATCAAGACCGGCGCATCTGTCAAGAGAGCACGTGCCAGAGCAATTCTCTGACGTTGACCACCTGAGATCCCTGCCCCATCCGAAGTCAATTCTGTCTGGTAATTCAGTGGCATGCGCTCAATGTCCTCCCGAATCTCTGCCAATTCGACCGCCCGTAAGATATCTTCCTGTGTCGTCCCCTCCTTGGCTCCCAAAAGAAGATTGTCCAAAATCGTTCCGTTAAAGACATAGGGCTGTTGAGGCAGATAGTTGATATACTGGCGCAAGGCCTTTTTATCAATCTGATTGAGATTGACACCACCCAGACTAATCTCCCCTTGACTTGGGTCGTAAAAATTAACCATCATCTTGGCCAAGGTCGTCTTACCTGACCCTGAAATCCCCACAAAAGCCACCTTAGAACCTTGGGGAATGGTCAAATTGATATCCAACAAGACGTCTCGACCATAGCCATACTTGTAAGAAACCTGCTTGAAGGTCATATCTCCCTTCATCAAGCTCAAATCCTCAACCGTTTTCTTCTCCTCAAACTCCGAAGCTACCAGATATACTTCATTTAGACGGTTATTGGCAACCTGTGCTGTCTGAAGCTTGGTTTGCAGATTGATGATATTTTCCAAAGGATTTGTAAAGTAAACCAGCAAGGTATTATAGGTAATCAACTGCCCCAAACTCATCTTGCCATCCATGACCAGAACAGCTCCCATCCAGAGAATGCCGACATTGAGTAAGAGATGGGCAACTTTTTTCAGAGCCTTTTGCTGACTCTCTGCCCGACTATAGGTAAAGGATTTTTTCAGATAATCCACAAATTCCTTGTCAATCTTTTGGTAACGCTGACTTTCACTGGTCAAAGACTTGATAGTCTCAATACCGTTGATGTCCTCAATGATAGAAGAAGACAGAACCGCATTGGCTTCCATGGTATCCCGATTCATCTTTTCAAACGGCTTCATAAAGGCAAAGATAATCACTGTATAGATAGGAAGTGCCAATAAGGTTATGAAAAAGAGATTGGTATTTTGTGAAAATAAAACAAGGGAAATAATGACAACCGTTGACACATCTAGGAAAATCGAAAGAATGGTCGAAGCCAGCGCATCAATGATACTATTAGCATCTGTAAAACGAGACACGATCTCCCCTGTCCTGCGTGTCGCAAAGAAGGACATAGGCAGGTGAAAAACATGCTTGATATAGGACAAAATCACATCAATCGATAAGCGTTGCCCCAAAACAAGTAAGAGATACTCCTGAGCGTAAGACAAGATCTGCTGAAGAATATAAACAATCACCAGCCCAATAGAAATAATCCCAAGCGTCGAACGCATCTGATCTGGCACATAGGTATCAATGATAGACTGCAGATAATAAGAACCCACAATATTAATCAAGGTTACCAAGAGTGTTGCCAAAACGATATTGGCAATCAAGCCACGCTGCTTCACTAATATAGGGATAAAAGAGAGCAGACCATTCTTTTGATCCTTATGAGGCTTGTAGTCTGGACTAGGTGCCATAAAAAGAGTCACTCCTGTCCATTCTTCCGCAAAACGCTCACGTGGCAGTTTGGTCAATTTCACCCCAGGATCTGGATCGGCAATATGAATGCTATCCTTGTCCTGCCCAGTCACCACATAGTAGTGGAGCAATTTCCCTTCCTTAAGCACATGAGCAACAAAAGGAAAAGTCAAATCTGGCAAGTCAAAAAGCGTCATATCCGCCTTAATTGCTCGCGTCTCAAAACCAATCTCCTCTGCCACCTTGACCAAGCCCAAAGCCGTCGTCCCATCCATGGTCGTCTTGGCCAATTCTCGTAAGTGTGCCAAAGAATAATAACTACCATAGTAACCAAAAACCATGGCTAATGAAGCTACACCGCAGTCCATCTGATCCACTTGCGGACGATAGTGACGTTTCCCAAATTTCATATTCATCTCCTTTTTCCTAATACTCAATGAAAATCAAAGAGCAAACTAGAAAACTAGCCGCAGGCTGCTCAAAACACTGTTTTGAGGTTGTATATAAGACTGACGAAGTCAATCACATATATACGGCAAGGCGACGTTGACGTGGTTTGAATTTGATTTTCGAAGAGTATAAACTCATCTGATAACAACTATCTTACCCCAATCCCCAAACAAAAACTGGACTTCCTTCCCAAATGCGCCTATCTACCTCCCAAATGCACTTTTTGGATAAAAAATAGGCAGAACAAACGTCCTACCTACTAAAAATATGGTATGAAAGGAAATTGATGTTTTACTGTCACCCTAGGCAAGCTTGGGACAAATAAATCATTGATAGCAACCTTTACGACATCCTATTTAAAGTTAATTCAATTTTTAATGTCCCTGCTATTTCTAAGCCACCTCTGGTATGATCTATTCATGGTCAGAATAGATAACACCGTTCTAAGTTACGATTCATAGTTTTTCTTACATCCTTTGTATCAAATTATTAAATTTAACGTCTGCTTCCTAGATGACGACCGTACATATAGGTAACGACTCCTAAAACACCCCAAGCGATAGCTGTAGAAGTAGTAATAATAAGTCCGCCCTCGGTACTAGCCAAATCTGCTTCTGCCATGATTTCAAATTTTTCTTCTAATTTTTTCATATCCTACCTACTCCTTTAAATATATTAACCAAACGTACGCGATAGCCAATAACCCGCTACTCCAGCTCCACCTGCAGCAAGTAATGAGCCTCCAATAACAATCAATAAACCTACTCCACCTTGTACTTGCTCTAATTCATTTTGGTCTACGATTTCAAATTGATTCAAATTTTGCATGATATACTCCTTTTTAAATAATACTAGCTAATCCAATAGCTACTCCTACTAATAAACCCACTATTCCTGAGGCTGATATAATAATAGCCGCACATTCGTTTGAAAGCTTCATTTATTCTCTCTTTATCTCTTGTTTCGACTAATTCCAATAGCTACACCTGCACTCAAACCTGCAAATGCTGAACCTGCAATAATACTAGCTGCTACTGCTATCGGAATAATTCCTCCATCCACATTCATCAACTCTTCTTCTGTAAGAGCTACAAAGTTCTGTTCCATTTTGTCAAAATTTGTCATCCTTTTCTCCTCTTGTTCTATTTTTTCTAAATCTTATCTTCTAAAAAATGGGGTTCCAATAAATACACTACGTAACAATAGACCTGTAATTAGACCCCCTTGATAACTTTCCTTGCTACCACCCACCAGCAAAGCTAAGTCGCTTTCCTTTAGTACTTCAATAGTATACTCGTTAGTCATTTCATTCATCGCTTATCCTCCTAAAAACCTAAACCTCTACGAAATCCAATGTACCAATCTGCAAGGGTCTTCGTCCAATTTTCTCCACCTTGAATATCGGTCAATTCTTCCGACGTTAGCTCAACAAATCCATAGTAATGTTCTTTCATTATTTTATTCCTTTCTTTTTCTTCTCACTTATTTATTCGAAAAATAATCCGAAAATACACAACTAAATTAAATTTTATTTAAAAAATAACTCAGTGAACCATGGGTAGAACATTGATATAAACATGAACTAGGCTCCTTTCCTTTTTCCTCTTACCTATCTATTCGAAAAAGAAGTCAAAAAAATAAGAATATCAGAAAATTTTCCGACATTCTTATTGATAAACTCATCCAAGTCTAACAGATATTAGACATTGAGATGTTTTTTAAGGGTTCTTCTGGCTGTTCGTGATACGGGGAAATGCAAGCCTTCTAACAAGGTCACTTCTGTGGCAGTCATCTCTTCAATTGCCTGTAAACTGACTAAAGTATTGCGATTGGCATAGACAAAGTAATCTTTTTCAGCCTTGGCAGCGATATCCTTGAGACTGCCATAAATGGTCTTGATAGAGTGATTGGCATAATAGACCTTGATACGGTGGGATTCCACTGAGGTTTCAAAGGCTAAAATCTCATGGTAGGGCAGAGTAAAGCCCCGTCTTCCCTCAAAACTATAGGTGAAGAGACGCATATTTTCCCTCTTGTCCACTGCCAGTACATAGTCCAGACAGCGCTCCAGCTGATGACGGTAATCTTCCTCTGGTTGATCCTTAGAAATAAAATCCAAGGCAGACAAGTGATAGCGAAAAGCTAGAGGCAAGGCCTCCGAATGCGTGGACACAAAGACAATGCTTGTAAAAGGATCCCGCTCCCGAACCTGTTGAGCAACCTGAAAGCCCCGTTCACGCTCTCCATCAATCTCTAAATCCAATAAATAGAGCTGGTAATGATCAAAATACTGAGAATACTTTTCAACATCCCCATAGTTTTTGGCAATATCAATTTCCAATCTCAAATTGCGAGAGCGACCGATATCTAGTAAAGTCTGCTCTATCCGTCCCTGCTGGACTCTATCATCTTCCAAAACTAAAATTCTCATTCCTCTCCACCTCGTTTCTCATCCTTAAATGGCAATTCTAAATCTTGTCTAAAAGTCGTCTCTCCTAGTTGGGTATCTAAGTTCAAATCATAATGAAAAACCATATCCTCCAAGGTCGCTAAGCCCAGTCCGCTGTGGTTTCCCTTGGTCGAATAACCCTTTTGACTGAGAATGCTGGGGTTCAGTTCTTCTTTCTTACGAGTGTTTTCAATGATAAAACGGACACTCCTATCACTTGCCAACAAAGCGACCCGAATCTGCGGATTTTCAGACTCACTAGCTGCCTCCAAGGCATTTGTCGTGAGGATAGAGAGGATACGGATAGCCTCCAACATAGGCAATGCCAGCTCTTCAACAACCCCCACAGTCTCCAAACTAAAATGAATCCCCTGATTATCTGCCACAATCATGGCTTTTGCCAAGGTATTGCGAATAGCTATATCATGAATATTATGAAGATTAAAGGCTGTGTAATCTGCCTTTCTCAGCTTTTCATTGGTCTTTAGAAAGACATCTTGATAAATGGTAGACACCTCAGTCATATCTTGATTAGCTATAGCAGGCTCCATACTAGCGACAATTCCTGCAAAATCATGACGAAAACCTCGAACTTCATCATAGAGATGACCCAGCTTATCCACCATCCCTTGCAAGGAACGATTCTCATCTTCCTGTCTCTGAATGGTCTGCTCATCACGATAAACCTGCTCTAAGTGTCTGATATAAAAGAGCCAAGAGAAAAAGAGAATGAAAATCAGGAGAGAAATGGTCGTGTCAAAACGAACGTAGAAAGAACTATTTCTATTGGTCATAAACGAAGAGAATATCCTAAATCCAGTCAGAGGTAGGATAATGAAAAAACTCTTACGATAGTGGGTTTTAAAAGTATCTGAAAAGAATAAATCCAAATCCAAAGACCAACGCTTCATAATTTTACAACATAGAAAGATTGATAATAAATCAAATATAGATATATATAAAGTAGAAAACGAATCTACGAAACAACAATGCTCACCAGATAATACACGAATCCAAATTGTCAAAAATAAATAACGAATACTTTGAAAGAAGAGAAAAAGATACAGAGAAAGAAAAAGAGATTCCCCTTTTCCCTTGTGCAATACTAATAAAAAAATACAGTAAAAGAAGAGAAGAACTCCTATATGAAATAATTCTCCAAATGTTTGACGAGCAGATAAACTAATTAAAAATATAAGTATCCAATAACGTTTTTTATAAAATTCTGGGGAAATTTGAGCACCCAAATAAATAGTAGGCACCATGGTTGAAACGACTACCAACAGAATATATAGCACAGAAACTAAGAATTCTAAAATAATCATAGAATAAAACGACTCCTAATTTATTTAAGCGAAATAATATTTATCTCCCCGATACAACTCTCTAGTTTTTCATACTTTCTGAAAAACAATACATCCACAAAAGGCTTTAGTTTCTTTTAAAATACAAGAAATCTAAAGCCTCTTGAAAATGATTTGCACGTTTTAATTTTATATTCGTTGTGAAGATTGCTTATCTATTTATTTTACCACAAGAACCTTGTAATATTCATACTTATTTGGCTGTGTAATCTTAATTTTTTGACCATAGAAACCATCGATTTCTTTGTCAAAATAATCTGAAAATCTTGATGGCAAGCGTTTCATCTTAAGAACCTCACCAGATTGGTCTGCATATACAAGTAAGTGATAGTGGGTTGTAGCCATACCATCATCAATCAGTACAAAGTAACCTGTTTTGAGCTTACTTTGTCCATTATCTAAATAGTATAGTTTATTGTTATTGATTGTGAAGTTATCAAATCGAAGTCGTACACCTGGGTCTTCTAGATAAAGATCATTGCCAACTTTTTTGATTTCTGATCTAGTTGTCATCTCTGGAAGTGGTAATACTCTACGACCATCTGCTCCAAAGTAATATCGACCTGGTAGATTTTGGAAATTACGAATGACAGCTTTAGGATCAATTTCTTGTCCTTCTTCTTTATTATCTACTAAAGCTAAGGTTGTATTTGCAACCTCATCCCCATATTTGTCGGAAAACTTCTTGAACTCAGGTTTAATATGCCAAGTGTTTTTATCCACGATAACATCAGTAAAGTTATTTCCGTCAAATTTTGCTTTAATCAGATATTCATATCCATCGCCTAAACGAACAATGTCACCATGTTTATAAGGGCTATTTTGTAAAGTGAACATATGGCCATCCTTGCTGAGAATATAGCCTGTCCCATCACTAGAATTTACAACTCTATCAGAGGCCATTGCACCTGATTGTTCAAAATAATACCAATTACCATCTATGAACACCCAACCTGTCATCATAGAACCACTAAAATGAAGATAGTACCAAGTAGACCCTTCTTTGTACCAACCTGTACGCATGGCGCCACTATCTGCTAGTGAATACCAGGTATTGCCTTCCTTGTACCATCCAGTACGCATAGCCCCACTATCTGCTAGTGAATACCAGGTATTGCCATCTTTGAGCCAGCCTGTCTGCATTTTACCAGAACCGTCAAAATGGTACCAAGAACCAGCATTTTGCACCCATTTATTTTTAGCTAAGCTTCCATCTTGAGAAAGATTCCAGTCAGCGCCATTTTTAACCCAAGTATCTGCAGCCTGTGCTTGGTTGATAGATAAAAGTAGACCAGCACCTACAAGCAGACCAAGAGTGAGTAGTTTAGATTTTTTCATAGCCATTTCCTCCTATTCTATAGCGAAATGAACATGACTTACTAGTATACAAAGCTGTTCGCTTTTTCGTTTTACTATGTGAAATAGTTTATTTCACAACAGAAACATTTCCTGTCTTACTATCGATTTTAACAGTTTGACCGTAGAAACCGTCAATTTCTTTATTAAGATAATCTGAAATTCCTGTTGGCAATCGTTTCATTTTAAGAATTTCACCAGATTGGTCTGCATAAACAAGAATATGATAGTGATGATAGCTTGGTCTATCATCAATCAATGCTAGATAGCCTGTTTTTAGTTTGCCATTATCACCATCTAAATAGTATAGTTTATTATTATTGATTGTGAAGCTGGTAGCTCCAAGAAAAAGTCGTGCACCTGGATTTTCTAGATAGACATCATTTCCAACTTTTTTAATCTCTGAATAGGTGGTCATTTCTGGTAAATTTGTTACGCGACGACCATCTGCCCCAAAGTAATACCTGTTTGGTAAGTTTTGGAAATTTTTCACGACAGCTTTAGGATTAATTTCTTGTCCTTCTTCCGTATTATCTACTAAAGCCAACATCGTATTGGAAACTTTATCTCCATATTTATCAGAAAACTTCTTAAATTCAGGTTTTATGTACCAAGCATTTTTTTCAACAATGACTCCATCTTTTGTATAAATAAGATGATAATCATACCCGTCAGATAAAGTAACAATATTTGTGATAATTGTATCATCCGCTTGAGATTGTTCAACCTGACTTGGGAGTTTGGTTAACAGATATCCATCCTTACCAATGACATAACTTTCCCCATCACTGGCTGGAACAGCTCTGTCTGCGACCATTGCACCTGATTTTTCAAAGTAAGACCATTGACCATTTGCAGTTGCCCATCCTGTTGCCATAGCGCCACTACCTTTGAGGTAGTACCAAGTAGACCCTTCTTTGTACCAACCTGTACGCATAGCGCCACTGTCTGCGAGCGAGTACCATGTGTTACCTTCCTTGTACCAGCCAGTACGCATAGCGCCACTATTTGCTAGTGAATACCAAGTATTGCCGTCTTTGAGCCAGCCTGTCTGCATTTTACCAGAACCGTCAAAGTGGTACCAAGAACCTGCGTTTTGTACCCATTTGTTTTTAGCGAGACTGCCATCTTGAGAAAGATTCCAGTCAGCGCCATTTTTAACCCAAGTATCTGCAGCCTGTGCTTGATTGATTGACAAAAGCAGACCAGCACCTGCAAGCAAACCAAGTGTAAGTAGTTTAGATTTTTTCATAGCCATTTCCTCCTATTCTATAGCGAAATGAACATGACTTCCTAGTATACAAAGCTGTTCGCTTTTTCGTTTTACTCTGTCAGATAGTTTATTTCACAACAGAAACATTTCCTGTTGAACTGTCGTATCGAACAGTTTCTCCATAAAAACCGGAAATTCCTTTTTCAATATGACCACGGAAATCATTAGGCAAAACTTTCATCTTCACGATTTCACCAGATTCATCTGCATAGCCTAAAATATGGTGATCTTTATATGATAATCCGTCCATAAACATTGTGAAATATCCAGTTATAAGTTTACCATTATGATCATTGACATCTCTTAGATAAAGTTTATTGTCATTAATTGTAAATCCAGATGATTCTAGACTAATAACTGGACTTGAATTTCTAAGATAAAGTTCAGATCCAACTTTTTGAATAGGGAAGTGAGTAGTGAATTCTGGTAGATTCGCAACCTTACGTCCATCTGCTCCAAAGTAATACTTATTTGGTAAGTTTTGGAAATTCTTTATGACAGCTTTAGGATCAATTTCTTCCCCTGGTTTTTTATTATCAGTAATTGCATCTAAAGTATTTACTTTTATATCGCCAATCTTTTGATAAGAAAAACGTTCAACAATAGGTTTGATATACCAGGCATTCTTTTCGATAACAACTCCATCTTTCTTATGATGAACAAGGTGATAGTCATAACCATCAGACAAAGTAACGATATCTGTAATAACTGTATCATCAAAAGGATCTTGTTCAACTTCACTTGGAAGTCTGGTTAACATATAACCATCCTTACCAATGACATAACTTTCCCCATCGCTTGCTGGAACAGCTCTATCTGCTACCATAGCACCTGATTTTTCAAAGTAAGACCATTGACCATTTGCAGTCGCCCATCCTGTTGCCATAGCGCCACTGTCTTTGAGGTAATACCATGTAGACCCTTCTTTGTACCAACCTGTACGCATAGCACCACTATTTGCAAGTGAGTACCAGGTGCTACCTTCCTTGTACCAGCCAGTACGCATAGCGCCACTGTCTGCGAGCGAATACCATGTATTCCCATCTTTGAGCCAGCCTGTCTGCATTTTACCAGAACCGTCAAAGTGGTACCAAGAACCTGCGTTTTGTACCCATTTGTTTTTAGCGAAACTGCCATCTTGTGAAAGATTCCAGTCAGCACCATTTTTAACCCAAGTATCTGCAGCTTGTGCTTGATTGATTGTCAAAAGTAGACCAGCACCTGCAAGCAAACCAAGAGTGAGAAGTTTAGATTTTTTCATAGTTCTTTCCTCCTAAAATAGATAAATCCAAAGCAAGAAAATCCAATAGAAACGAAGTCAAAATAGATGTCAGGTTCATGAACCTGAACCATAAGAACTCCTAAAATTTCCAAGAACAAAAGATAGAGACTAGTTTATCAAAAGTACATAGCCATCACCTTCCCACAACTATAAAATAAATCCTTTTTTATATCTACATTATAGTCCTGTAAAAAAGGAAAGTCAATTAAAATTGTGACTATATTAACAATTTCATTCTAGCAGAAACTCATTGATATTTTCATTTGATCTTTATTTCTTATTTCCTTTTTGGAGATTGATTTTTCTAATTTCATTATATTCCTTATTTCTCCTCAGATTTCTACTGTCCCTAGAAAGACTAAATCTGTTCCTAAACGGTCACTTGAACCAAAGAAAAATTCCAAAGCAAATGCCTTGGAACTTCTTATCTTTATTTTGCTTGAATGATTTTAACCACATCCCCTACACTTTGCAGCTGGTCAATTTCCTCATCGCTGATTTCGATATTAAATTCATCTTCCAGTGTCAAGATAAACTCCATCAAGTCAACTGAGTCAGCATCCAAATCGTCTTTCAGACTCAAGGATTCTGTCACGACAAAGTCTTCTCCCTGTCGCTCTTGGATAATGGTCACAATACGGTCAAAAATTTCTTTTTCTGTCATCTTTTTTATTCTCCTGAAAATTCACGCGCAGTCTGGGCAACTACGTCTGTTTCTAGCATGGTACGAATCTGACGAATCGTACTGTACACAGCCTTGGTATCGCTGGAGCCATGAGTCTTGACAACCGGTGCCTTGACACCAAACAAGACTGCTCCACCAACATCTGAGTAGTTGAGCTGTTTTTTCAAACCTCTGAGGCTGTCCTTGAGAAGGAGGGCGCCTAGTTTCGCTCGAAGACCACCACCTGTAATAGCGGTCTTTAGCAAACCCATGATTCCCATGGCTGTCCCTTCAATGGATTTGAGCACAGCGTTTCCCGTGAAACCATCTGCCACAACAACATCTGCAACGCCATTCATCAAATCACGCGATTCCACGTTTCCGATAAAGTTTAAACTTTCATCAGCTGCTAGTAATTCGTAAGTTTCCTTACGAAGCGGATCGCCCTTGCTACTCTCTGTTCCGTTATTGAGCAAGCCAACACGTGGTTGCGCAATGCCACGAACATTTTTAGCATAGAAAGAACCTAGAACCGCATATTGATGGAGGTGCTGGGCTGTATTTTCCGCATTAGCACCAAGGTCTAGCATGTCAAAACCTCTCCCATCTACAGTCGGCAATGTTGACATAAGCCCAGGACGGTCGATGTTCTTGATACGACCCACGATGAAGAATCCTGCTGCTAGTAAAGCACCTGTATTCCCAGCCGAGAGTACAGCATCTGCTTCGCCTTCTTTGACAGCCTTGGCTGCCAATACCATACTGGCATTTTTCTTCTTCCGAATAGCTCTCGTAGGTTCATCGTCTGAATCAATCTTTTCATCCGTATGGATAATGCTGACGCGCTCTGTCGCTGTCAGATATTGCTTGATTTTAGCTTCATCTCCGTAGAGTTGAACCTCGATATCTGAAAAGTCAGCTAGGGCTTGATTGACACCCTCAACGATGGCCTGAGGTGCGTAATCGCCCCCCATTGCATCTACTGCAATTTTTTTCATTTGTTCTCCTCTTTTAGTAATTGACCCCAGTCGGATAGGGAATCAATAAATTTCTTTGATTTTAGATGAATTCCAACGTACTCTTCATAGAGTTGATCCATAAATTGGCGTAGCTCTTGCTTGATTTCAGACTTGAGCGAAATGGTCTCCAAGGTCTCAAAATCAATGGCTTGAAATTGATTAAGCAGATAAGGGATGTTGGGATTGAGATGGCAACGTCTCTCATCCTCATGATAATGCTCTGGGCAAAGACAGGCTCCATATTTGAAAGAAAAATCAAAAGCCTGACCAACCCGATGACAAAAGGCACACTCATTAAAATTGAGGCTGATCCCAAATCGAGTCAAGATTTGAATTTCAAAAATATTAGTCAAAACCTGATAATCCAAGCCAGCTTCCATCAACTCCAAAGTCTTTTGCAAAAAAGCAAATAAGGGAGCATCCTGCTGATTGTCCTGCAAACTCGCATCTGCAAGAGCCGCTACATAGGTCGCATAGGCCATGACAAAGAGATCACTATTAATCTTAGGAAAGGTCATCACCTCATGATAGTCCTCGATGTAGCTGAGTCCGTCATCATTAATTCGCAAGAGAAATCGTGCCAACACCAAGGGCTGAATAACAGGAGCTAGCTTAGACTGACCAGCGTGTTTGACGAAAAACATGCGCTTGCCAGCCTGCTCTGTAAAAATCTTGACTAGCTTGTCATCCTCACGAAAATTGCGATTGTAGAGCACCAAGCCTTGACTCGTGATAGACTGAATCATGCTTCTCTCATGTACTCCTCAAGTCGTTTCATGGCTTCTTTGATCGTCTCCATGCTGGCTGCATAAGATAGGCGAACATATCCTTCCCCGTAACGTCCAAAGGCTGCACCAGGGATAAAGGCAACAGCCTTCTTCTGGGCAAAATCCTTCAGAAAAGCAAAGGAATCTTGATTGTAGCCCGCTGGAATCTTAGCAAAGATATAGAAGGCACCGTCTGGTTTGATAATCTCAAAACCAAGAGCAGTCATTTTCTCGATAATATAATCTCGACGCTGGATGTATTCCTTCTTCATAGGCTCCGCATCGTTTTTACCAGCTGTAAGGGCTTCTACCGCAGCATGTTGCGCCATGGTATTTGCGGCAGTCACCAAGTACTGGTGACTCTTGATCAACTGGGCTGTAAAGGCTGCAGGAGCGAAAATCAGACCCAAACGCCAACCCGTCATAGCATGCGACTTCGATAAACCATTGATAATAATTGCCTGATCTCTCAACATAGTTCCCAGAGATACATGGGCTTCCCCTGTATAGGTCAATTCTGAGTAAACCTCATCACAGACAACAAAAATTTCGTACTTGCGTAAAACAGCTGCCAAGTCTTCCAACTGCTCCCGACTATAGGTAATTCCTGTCGGGTTGGCTGGATAGTTGAGAATAACCGCCTTGAGCTTGTCACCCTGCTCCAAAATAGCCTTTTCCAACATCTCAGGAGTCAAGATAAAACCATTTTCAGTCGTGTCAATCTCGACAATCTCTGCCCCAACTAGATTGACAATCGGTTCATAACCTGGATAGGCAGGAGCTGGCAAGAGCACCTTATCTCCCTCTTCCAAAATAGCTGTCAAAGTGGCAGATAAAGCCTCTGTCGCCCCAATTGTAACCAAGATTTCATTTTCAGGAGCATAGTCCAGTTGGTACTTTTCCTTAACAAAATCACTGGCCGCCTGACGTAAGGTCAGCAGACCACTCATCCCTGTATAGTAGGATTGGTTCTGGTCAATCGCCCGCTTGGCCGCCTCCTTAACATGATCTGGCGTTGTAAAATCAGGTTCCCCCAAGGTCAAACGCAAGACCCCAGGAATCTCCGAAATAGCCTGGTCAAACTGACGAATCAACGAAACTTGAATCTTATCTAACTGTTTATTAAAGCGCTTAGTTAAGTCCATAGATACCTCCTACTGTCAAAACGTATCTCTATTATACTACAAAAGCCCCCCGACCGCAAAAATACATGATAGAATAACGCTAGCATAACAAATTGAAGTATTTAAAATGAATTTATTGCAACTCTACTAACGGACTTAGTTTGGATTAGATAAGCGCGACAAAAAATACCAGAGGTGGAGCTCTAGTATCTTTGTTTTTTGCCAAGACTTCGTTACAGTTCTTGTAAGATTATTATCACATGATTAGCACTACTTGTCAAATAATTGTTAGCTCCACTTTCTATTTTACTTTTCCTGTTTACAGGTCTATAATGGTAACAGATTCTATTTGGAGGTTTTTATGTCATTTCTATCAAAAAATGGAGCAGGCATCTTGGCCTGCCTTCTCATTTCCATCATATCTTGGTACTTAGGAGGATTCTTCCCTGTCATTGGCGCGCCTGTCTTTGCGATTTTCATAGGCATGCTTCTTCATCCCTTTCTCTCATCCTATAAACAACTGGATGCGGGATTGACCTTTAGTTCTAAAAAATTGCTCCAGTATGCCGTTATCTTGCTTGGTTTTGGTCTCAATATCTCGCAAGTCTTCGCAGTTGGGCAATCTTCACTCCCTGTCATCCTGTCCACCATTTCAATAGCCTTGATTGTTGCCTATCTTTTCCAGCGCTTCTTTGCACTGGACACAAAACTGGCTACCTTGATTGGAGTAGGTTCTTCTATCTGTGGGGGCTCTGCCATTGCGGCAACAGCGCCCGTTATCCATGCTAAGGAAAAGGAAGTAGCCCAAGCCATCTCCGTTATCTTTTTCTTCAATGTCTTGGCTGCGCTCATCTTTCCAACCCTCGGCACCTGGCTTCATCTATCCAATGACGGCTTCGCCCTCTTTGCAGGAACTGCAGTCAATGATACTTCCTCTGTAACCGCCACAGCTAGCGCCTGGGATAGTCTCTACCAGACCAATACCCTCGAGTCTGCAACCATTGTTAAACTCACACGTACTTTGGCCATTATCCCTATCACGCTCTTTCTATCCTACTGGCAAAGTCGCCAACAAGAAAACAAGCAAAGCCTACAACTGAAAAAAGTCTTCCCACTTTTTATCCTTTACTTTATCCTTGCCTCTCTCCTCACTACACTACTCACCTCTCTAGGTGTGTCCAGTAGTTTCTTTACCCCTCTCAAACAACTCTCTAAATTCCTTATTGTCATGGCCATGAGTGCTATCGGTCTCAAAACCAATCTGGTCGCTATGGTCAAATCCAGTGGAAAATCCATTCTTCTCGGAGCCATCTGCTGGATTGCCATCATCCTCACTAGTCTTGGTATGCAGACCCTTATCGGTATTTTCTAAACTCTTCGAAAATCTCTCCAAACCACGTCAACGTCGCCTTGCCGTAGGTATGTGACTGACTTCGTCAGTCTTATCTACAACCTCAAAACAGTGTTTTGAGCTGACTTCGTCAGTTCTATCTGCAACCTCAAAACAGTTTTTTGAGCAACCTGCGGCTAGTTTCCTAGTTTGCTCTTTGATTTTCATTGAGTATAACACAAAAGGTAGCCCATCAGCTACCTTTTTCTTATGCTTCCTCAATCAAGCGTGTATGTTCTCTCTTGATGCAACGATTCATCACGATATCATCACATCCACCAGCACGCAAGATTTCTTCCGCTTCTAGACTTTCAAGTCCTAGCTGTGCCCAAAAAATCTTGGCATCAGCTTTGAGAAAATCACGCGCCACATCAGGCAGAAACTCGCTGCGACGGTAAACATTGACAATATCTACAGGAAAAGGAATCTCAGCTAGACTAGCATAAGCCTTTTCACCCAAGATTTCGCCACCTGCCACCTTGGGATTGACTGGAATGATTTTATAACCCCGAGCCTGCATTTCCTTGGTCACTCGATTGCTCGTTGTTTCCTCACGGTCAGACAAGCCCACCACAGCAAGGGTTTTACTCGTTGCGAGATACTGACGAATCACGCCATCACTTGGATTGATAAATTCTTGACTCATAGAAATCCTCCTTTTTCATCAGTATAGCATATTTTGAAAAGGCTTGCATAATTCTACTACAAAAAAGGAGGACTAGCCCCCTTTTTATTTAGCCTCGTACCAGGTTGCCCCTTCATTCTCATCTGCGATAAGGGGAACACTGAGTTGAATGGCTTCTTCCATAGTTTGTTTGACCAATTTTTTCATCTCTGCCAATTCAGATTTAGGAACTTCAAGTACGATTTCATCGTGCACTTGTAACAGCATCTTAGTCTGATAACCACCTGCAACCAAGGCTTTATCCAGCTGAATCATGGCAATCTTAAGAATATCTGCTGCCGAACCCTGGATAGGTGAGTTGATGGCCGTTCGCTCTGCAAAACCACGAATATTGAAGTTGCGAGAATTGATATCTGGCAACTCACGACGACGCTTGAAGAGGGTCTCCACATAGCCCTTATCACGCGCCTCACGTACCACTTCATCCATGTAATTTTTAATACCTGGGAAGCGTTCAAAGTAGGTATCAATGTAGGCTTTGGCTCCCTTACGGCTAATGCCCAAATTATTAGACAAACCAAAGTCTGAAATCCCATAAACTACTCCAAAGTTAACGGCCTTGGCATTGCGACGGTCGTTTGCAGTCACATCCTCAGGACGTTCAATGCCAAAGACCCGCATGGCTGTCGAAGTATGGATATCTGCCCCCTCTTGAAAGGCCTTAATCAAGTGCTCATCCTTAGAAATATGCGCCAAAACGCGCAATTCAATCTGTGAGTAGTCCGAACTGAGTAGTACACTATCCTCCCGCTCTGGCACAAAAGCCTTACGAATGAGACGACCTTGTTCCAAGCGAACAGGGATATTTTGCAAGTTTGGATCCACACTAGACAGACGCCCAGTCTGGGTCAAATCCTGAACATAGCGAGTATGAATCTTGCCATCCGCCAAAATCCAGTCCTGCAAGCCAATCACATAAGTAGATTGAATCTTGGCAATCTGACGGTAATCCAGGATTTTCTTAACAATCGGAGCAATAGGAGCTAGGCGCTCCAACACATCCACCGCTGTCGAGTATCCAGTCTTGGTTTTCTTAGTGTATTCTAGAGGTAGCTCCAATTTTTCAAAGAGAAGCACGCCCAACTGCTTAGGCGAGTTAATATTAAACTCCTCACCAGCCAGTTCATAAATCTCCTGAGTCAGTTTTTCAATGACAAGCTCATTTTCAGCCTGCATCTCAAGCAAGGTCTCTTTCTTGACCTTAATCCCAGCAATTTCCATCTTAGCAAGGACAAAAGCCAGAGGTTGCTCCATATCATAAAGAAGCTCTAATTGCCCATTTTCACTGAGTTTTTCAAGTAAAACAGGCTCAGTCTCAACCAAAACTGCAATCTTACGTGCCAAATGTTCTAAGAATTTCTCGCGTTCAGGAATGGCCTTCTTGACTCCCTTACCATAGAAAGTCTCATCATCAACCAAATAAGTCTGACCATAAAGACTAGCGATGGTCGCAATTTCATTGTCCTCCACAGTCGAAAGGAGGTATTTAGCCAATCGGCTATCAAAAGCAGGCGCCTGCAAATCCACACCAAAACGATTCAAGAGAACTTTAGCCTTCTTAAAGTCATAAACTCTCAGAGGTGTTTTTTCTAAAAAGGCCTTGAAAATCGGCTCTTGCAAAAGTTCAAGCTTGTCTGTAGCATAAAGCTTATCCCCACAAGACCAGGAAAATCCAACCAAATCATCCGTATGGTAATTCTCACCAAAAAGCTCAAAATGGAAGATAGACTCTTCACTCAGCATATCTTGACTGATTTGGTCAACAATAGTAAAATCCAAACTCTCAGCCACATCAGCTGACGACACATTTAAAGCCTGCTTGAGCTGTTTGAAGCCCATCTCATCGTAGAATTTCCCAAGATTTTCCACATCTGGACCACTATAGACCAAATCCTCCAAACCAATCTCAACCGGTGCCTCGGTATCAATGGTCGCCAGTTTTTTCGACAAAAAGGCCTGTTCCTTATCATTGATGAGATTTTCCTTCATCTTAGAAGCCTTCATCCCATCAATATTTTCATAAATTCCCTCAAGCGAACCATGCTCCAGCAAGAGTTTGATACCAGTTTTTTCACCGATTTTGGTCACCCCAGGGATATTATCCGACTTATCACCCATGAGCGCCTTGAGATCGATAAACTGCGTCGGTGTAATGCCCATCTTTTCCATGAGATATTCTGGCGTAAAGGCCTCAAACTCAGCCACACCTTTCTTGGAAAGTTCAACCACCGTATGCTCATCCGTCAGCTGAATCAAATCCTTGTCCCCACTGATAATGGTAATATCAAAACCATTCTGCTCTGCTAGTTTATCCAGTGTCCCAATGATGTCATCCGCCTCATACTGAGCCAACTCATAATGACGAATCCCCATATGATCCAGCAACTCACGAATAAAGGGAAATTGCTCACGAAACTCATCCGGAGTCTTAGCCCGACCACCCTTATAGTCCGCATACATCTCTGTACGGAAGGTCGTCTTTCCCGCATCAAAAGCCACCAAAATATGACTCGGCTCAACCCGCTCCAACAAATGGCTTAACATCAACTGAAAGCCATAAATCGCATTGGTATGCAAGCCAGCCGCATTCTTAAAACGATCCAACTGCTGATAGAGCGCAAAAAACGCCCGAAAAGCAACAGAAGACCCATCAATCAATAATAATTTTTTCTTATCCATACACCCATTATAAAGGAAAGCACCAAAAAATACCATTGGGAAGAGCCAGACCGAGTATTTTTCATCCTTTTTCCGAATAAATAGATAGAGTCAGAGAATCCAGTAAACCTAGATTTGAAAATGTGCTATAATGAAAAGAGAAAGAATATGACATTACGTCATCCAGGCATCAGCCCAACCAATGACTCGGTTGCTAAGAAAATCTTTAGCAACCCAGAAATCACTTGGCAATTTATCCGCGATATGCTGGACTTACCTGCAAAAAATGTGACGATTTTGGAGGGAAGTAACATTCACGTCTTGCCTTCCCTGCCGTACTCGGCCCAGGATTTCTATACCAGTATAAACGTCTTGGCAGAGTTGGACAATGGCACGCAGGTTATTATCGAAATCCAAGTGCATCATCAGAATTTTTTCATTAATCGTTTGTGGGCTTACTTATGCAGTCAGGTCAATCAAAATCTCGAAAAAATTCGTCAACGAGAAGGTGATACACATCAAAGTTACAAACACATCGCCCCCGTTTATGCCATTGCAATCGTGAATAGCAATTATTTCCAAGATGACTTGGCTTTCCATAGCTTTAGTATGCGCGAGGACACGACAGGTGAGGCTTTAACAATTACAAACAACAGTCAGGAAAACCATCTAGTCAAGATGGCATTCTTGGAACTAAAAAAATACAGAGAAACCAGCAAAGACAAGATTCGAAAGCCGTGGTTGGAGTTTTTCGGGAATAAGCCCTTTACCCAACAACCCGAGCGAGCCATCAGTCAGGCATACCAACTGCTGGACTACAAGAGCTGGTCCGAGGAGGACAGGAAAATGTTTAGTGAACAACGCAGACGCGAAGAACAAGCCTTGTTAGCACAGGACTATGCCTTGGAACAAGCTGAAGAAAAAGGCTTAGAGCGTGGGAAAGTTGAAGGAAGGGAAGAAGGGAAACTTTTTGCCTTCTTAGACATGGTTCGCCAAGGTCTCCTGACTTCCGAGGTTGCCAGTCAGCAGTTGGGCATGACAGTCGCTGAATTTGAGGCACTATTGTAAGTTTATAGAATAACATAAAAGTGAACAAATCTGAAACATCGTTTTGTTCACTTTTTTCTTCTTTTCAACAGAACTCTCACTATAGTCCATATCACAAAAAGAGAAGGTCATAAATCCTTCTCTTTTATATCTTCAACTAATTAGTTTTTGCGTTTCACAAATGGAAGGGCACCAAGGAGCAATCCAAGGAATCCTAATGATGCAATTGCAACATTATCTTTACCACCAGTATTTGGAAGTTCTTTCTTATCTTCAGCTTTTGCAGCTGGGGCTTGATAAGTATTGTCTTTGTTAGTACCTGCTACAGTTGGTACAACCGCAGGAGTTGATGGTGTATCAGCTGTTGGTGTAGCTGAAGCATCTGTTCCAGGAGCTGATGGTGTTTTTGGTACAAGTGCAGGTTCATTGACAGCTGTAGTATCAGAATTTTCACGCGGTGGATTTCCAGGTGTTCCAACTTTAGCTGGGATTGGAAATTCAGGAGCTGGTTTTTCAGGTCTTGATGGCGCTGTATTTTCTTTATTCGATTCAGGTAATTTACCTTCATTTAATTTTGATAAATCAAATTCAGGTTTATCATTCACAAGATTTAACCAAGCAGCTTTAAGTTCTTCTAATTCTGCTTTAGCTTTATCTAATTCACCTTTCAATCCTTCTACAAAATAATCTTCAGCACCATTTTCTGCATCTTTCACGTCAGATTCAAGTTTTTCAACTTCTTTTTCAAGACGTTTGATTTCAGATTTAATATCTGGAACTTCTGTTTTTGGTTGCTCAGCTGGTGCTTCACCTTCTGGTTTAGCTGGCTCAGTTGGAGGTGTTGTATCATTCACTCCGCCGTTAAATTCTGGATTATTAGGTTGAGTAGTAGCGTTATCATCATTTACACCACCATTGAACTCAGGAGTATTTTCAGTTGTAGGCGCTTCTTCATCGTTTACACCACCGTTGAACTCAGGTTTTTCTTCAGTAGTAGCAGCTTCAGCAGCGTTTACTCCGCCATTGAACTCAGGTTTTTCTTCAGCAGTAGCAGCTTCAGCAGGGTTTACCCCACCATTGAATTCAGGAGCATTTGGAACAGTTGGAACCTCATCAGGTTGTTTAGCGTCGCCAGTTGGTGCTTCATCATCATTTACTCCACCTGCGAAGTCTTTAGGTTCTTCACCTTTAGGAACTTCTTTTAAGTTTTCGATATAACCTAAAGTTGCGTTGTAATCGTCAGTTAGTTCATCGATTGCATCTTTATAAGCTTTTACTGCTTCGTTAACTTCGTCGAATTTAGCTTGAGCTTCATCAGCAGCAGTTTTAGCAGAAGCAACAGCAGCTTCTAATTTAGTAACAGCATCTTGTAATCCATCTTGGATAGCTTGCTCAGCATTATTTTTCTTAGCTGTTTCAAGTGCAGCTTTAGCTTTATCTAAAGTTTCTTTTTGTTTATTTAATGCAGCAGTTTTTTCTTCTACTGCTTTAGCTTTTTCAGTAGCATCAGCTTTGTCTTTATCAGCTACTTTAGTTAATTTTTCGATTTTTTCAGCTATATCATCAGCGATATCTTGAAGTTTTTTAACAATTGGTTTAGAAGCTTCTTTTTTATCAGCTTCATCAAATGCTTTTTTATCTGTATCAGAAATTTTTTCTCCAGAATCTTCAGCAGGCTGTTTATCTCCATGTTTGATAGTTGGAGCCGTTGTAGCAGGAGTTGCATCGTTTACTTGATCTTTATTTCTTAATTTATTTTCGACATCTTTGTTAGCTTTAGCAGTCGCATTTTGATCTTCTAATTCTTTAGCAGCTTGTGTAGCAGTGATAACACCATCTTCGATAGCTTTTAATAAAGCATCTTTACCGATTGCAGCTTTAGCTTCGTCTTTATTTGTAATTTTAGCATCAGCATCAATTTCTTTTTCAAGTTGATCTAAAGCAGCTTTAAGAGCTTCTAAGTTGTCTTTTTCTTCTTTTTTAAGCTCTTCAACTTTAGCTTTAGCTTTTTCAGCTTCTTTAGTAGCTTTAGCTAATTCAGCTTCTGCGTCAGTTTTTGCTTTATCAGCTGTGGTTTTAGCTTCTTCAGCAGCTTTTACATCTTCAGCTTCTTTAGTAGCTTTAGCTGTAGCTTCTTCTACTTTTTTAGCTTCTTCAGCAACTTTTTTCTCTAATTCAGCAACCTTAGCGTCAGCTTCTTTTTTAGCTTCAGCAGCTTTTTCTGCTTCTGTTTTTTCTGCTGGTTTAGCTGGTTCTTCTTCTACTGGTTTAGCTGGTTCGTTAGCTTCTTTTTCTTTAGCAGCTTTTACTTCATCAAGAGCTTTGTTATACTCATCAGTAAGTTTATTTAATTCATCAGCAACAGCTTGAGTATCAGAAGCAGCTTTATCGAATGCATCTTGAGCAACTTCTTTAGCTTTTTCGATAGCTTTTACAGCTTTATCTAATGAAGCAACGATATCAGCATCAGAACCGTTGTCTTGAGCATATTTAAGAGCTTCTTTAGCTTCTTTTAATGTATCTTCTTGTTTTTTAAGAGCTTCAGCTTTTTTATCTTCTTCAGCTTTCAATGCTTCAGCATCTTCTTTAAGCTCATCAACATTTTCACCTAAATCATCAGCTTTATCTTGAAGTTTTTCTGATGCAGGACGAGCAGCATCTGCTTTTTCAGCTTTGTCAATTCCAGCCTTAATGTCTGCTGGTAATTGATCTTTAGTTTTAGCTTCTTTAGCTGGAGTTGCATCAGCATTAGCAGTAGAAGCTTGGTCTTTATCTCTTAATTTTTTCTCAGTTTCTTTATTAGCTTCAGCTTTTTTATCATCATCTGCTAATTCAGTAAGAATATCAGAAGCTTTTAAGTCACCAGCTTCTACAGCCTTTAATAAATCTTCTTTTGCTTTTTTGTCAAGCAATTCGTTATCAGGAAGTTGTTTCAAAGCTTCAGTTAAAGCTTCTTTAGAATCTGCTTCTTCTTTTTTAGCGTCGGCTTCTTTTTTAGCTTCTTCTTTAGCTTTGGCGTCGGCTTCAGCAGCTTTTTCTTTAGCAGCAGCTAATTCAGCATCAGCAGCTTTTTTAGCTTCTTCAGCTTCAGTTTTTGCAGTTTTAGCATCAGCAGCTTCTTTTTTCTCAGCTTCTAGTTTAGTATTTGCTTCGTTAGCTGCAGTAGTTGTTGTATCTACTTTTGCTTGAGCTTCAGTAACTTTAGCTTCAGCAGCTTTAGCGTCATCTTCAGCTTTTTTAATTTCTGGACTTGTAACTTCTGATTTAGAAGTGTCAGCAGCTCCAGTTTCTCCAGCAGGTTTAGTAGCTGTAGGTTGACTTGTTGTAGAATCATCAGCTTTTACAACTGATGGTTGAGATGCAACAAATGCCGCTCCCAAAACAGCAACACTAGCCAAACTAGTCAAAATCATTTTCTTTTTATTCATATTTGAAACCCCTTTTTTAGAATCATATTTGGATTTATTATAACGCTTTCTAAAAATATAATCAAGTAATAGATTATTTTATTTATACAATTATATACTTATATTAATTTTCAAATACAGCTCTCATAACAAAAAAAGAAAGCCTATTTTATAAGCTTTCCTTTTGTTTTCTTTTTATTATTTACATTTTCTATGGTGAATTTTACACTTTTAAACCCACTCACCGTTAGCATTTACGTAATAACCATCAACTGTAGTGCTTACTGCAAGGGCGCCTGAACTATAAGCATAGTACCATTTGCCATCTACTTGGAACCAGCCAGTCTTCATAGCGCCTGAACCATCAAGATAATACCAACTACCACCTTGTTTCAACCAACCAGTTTTCATAGCACCTGAACTGTTTAAGTAGTACCAAGTACCACCAACTTGAGCCCAGCCTGTCGCCATGGCACCTGAACCATTTAGATAATACCATGTGCCACCATCTTGCAACCAACCAGTTTGCATTTCGCCTGAACCATTTAAGTAGTACCAAGTGTCACCTTCTTTAAACCACCATTTTTGCATCACGCCTGCGGCACTAAAATGATACCACTTACCACCATCTTTCAGCCAACCAGTCTTCATTCCATCTTCTTTAGAGAAATAGTACCAGTCAATCTCGACCTTCTTCCAGCCAGCCTGACGATTTCCTTCGCTATCGATGAAGAATTTTTTACCATCAATCATAACAATCCCTTGTTTAAGGACACCTTCCTCATCCAAAAAATAATGTTTCCCATCAACAGTAATATCACCAGTTAGACGGACACCTTCTTTGACATAGTAAGTTTTCTCATCAATTTTAACAAAACCAGTTTTCTTCTCACCATCTTCTACAAAATAATAAGTCTTGTCAGCAACTTTTACAAAGCCTAGCTTTTTAACACCATCTTTTTCATCTAGATAGTATTGCTTATCACCTGCAGTCAATAGACCTTTCTTCATAGCACCATCAGCTTCAAAGTAGTAAGTCTTATCATCGATTTTTTGCCAACCGCTAACCTTTTTACCGTCCTTGATATAGTAGACTTTTCCGTTCTCTGTTTTGAACTGACCGCCACTTGTCGTTGTAGATTGATTTTGGTTGTTGTTACCAGCATTAGTAGCTGTGTTTGAACGATAGACATGATAAAGAATACCATCTTTTAAATTACCAGTAACATACTCATAGTTAGCAATTGTTGGATGGCTTGTGTCTGATGCTTCAGATCCTGTACGTGGATCTTTAATATCAATTGGAACATCACTACCAGCTTTATATTCGACAAAACGAACTGTTTTTACTGGAGAATTAGAATTTGTTGTTGAGCCACTATTATTGTTTGAACCAGTACCATTTTGGTTATTGTTCCCATTAGCATTACTAGTGCCATTGTTTTGACGGTACGGATTGGTTTGAGTACCAGCATTTGTATTAGAATCAGTAGCTTTTGGAGCATACATATGATACATAATACCATTCTCTTCTCTACTAGAAGTATAGATATAATTTTCAATTTCAGGATGATTCTGAATAGATTCAGCTGTCACAGCAGACCCTGTTAGTGCATCTTTGACATTGACAGGTCCACCATTTTTATATGTTGCATAGCGGACTTCTTTAACCGTAGAAGTTGTTGTAGTCGTTGCTCCCCCTGCATCAGCTGCCTGTACTTGTTGAACTGTCGCCATAGCTAGCACAGAAGTGGCTAGCAAGATACCTGTTACTGTTTTTCTCATGGGAAAACCCTCCTTTATTAAATGGTTAAATTTATCTAGATTATATCTTTTTCCTATAATAAATGCAATAAAAAACATAAAAAGTGTAGAAATATTTAAATGTAAAAAAAGAGAGCAGTTCTAAAACTACTCTCTTAGTCTTTTTATACCCATTCACCGTTGGCATTTACATAATAGCCATCAACTGTAGTGCTTACTGCAAGGGCACCTGAACTATAAGCATAGTACCATTTACCACCTACTTGGAACCAACCAGTTACCATGGCACCTGAGCCTTTAAGGTAGTACCAAGCACCACCATCTTGCAACCAGCCAGTTTCCATAGCACCTGAGCTGTTTAGGTAGTACCAAGTTCCACCATCTTGCAACCAGCCAGTTTGCATTTCACCTGAACCATTTAGATAGTACCATTTGTTACCATCTTTGATCCACCATTTTTGCATCACGCCTTCAGCATTAAAGTAGTACCATTTACCACCGTCTTTAAGCCAACCAGTTTGACGTTTACCTTCTTTATTAACATAAACCCAATGATTGTCAACTTTGTTCCAGCCAGCTTTAGTATCAGAATCATCTGTCAAAAAGTACGTTTTACCATCAACAGTGATTTCACCGAACTTACGCTCACCTTCCTCAGTAACATAGTAATACTTATCTCCAGCATCCTTGATAAGACCAGTCTTACGTTCACCTTCTGCTGTGATGTAATACCATTTACCAGCACTGTCTTTTACAATACCTGACTTGGTTGTACCATCTTCAGCAAAGAAATACCATTTAGCACCTACCTTATGAGCTCCAGTTGTCACAACACCATCTTTGACAAAATAAGTTTTTCCATTTTCAGAGATAATCTCTGTCTTACGAGCTCCATCTGATACAAAATAATAGGTTTTTTCTCCTACTTTAATGAAACCAGTTTTCTTAACACCTTGTCCGTCTAGATAGTAACGTTCAGATGTGTTTTCAATGACACCACGTGCCATAACACCTTCACTATCAAAGTAGTAAGTCTTACCATCGACACTTGCCCAACCTTTTACTGGGTTACCTTTATAGTAAAGATAACGGTTCCCTGCTGACTCACGCCATTTTACGTCCTTGTCAGATGTTTTATATCCCTGAGTATTTAACTCACTCACTGGAGCATCTGGATCATTTGCATAATCTTCTATTTTTGTTCCTTTTTCAACAAACAAATAGTATTTTCTTCCACCTTCAACATAGGCACGTTGAAATTCAAAGCCTTCAATTGTCGAATGTTTAGAGATCGGCTGATTCCCATCTTCAAAAAATACTGTTTTACGTTCTTGTGAACGACCATTAATCACTGTGATCCACTCAGTTCTATAAACAACTTCTTCCGCACTTACTGAACTAGCAGTTGTAGCAGAATAACTTGTCAAAACTGCTGCACTTGCCATTGTAACACTAGCAAGAGCTAGAGCTAAAGCTTTTTTATTTTTCATGTGAAGATTCTCCATTCTTAAATTTAGCTATTATGCTTCTCTTTATTGTATCTTATTTTTACAAAAATTTCTAAGAAAAACTGAACTTTTTATGGAAAAAATAAAAAGCAGAAGAAATCTCCTGCTTTTTTATTGAGCTAGATTATTTAACCCATTCACCGTTTCCGTTAACAGTGTATCCACCCACAGTAGTGTTAACTGCAAGGGCACCTGAACCGTCAACGTAGTACCATTTACCACCAACTTCAAACCATTGGCTAGCTTTCATAGCACCTGATGTTTCAAGGTAGTACCATTTACCACCGTCTTGCAACCAACCAGTTTGCATTTCACCGTTTCCGTTTAGGTAGTACCAAGTGTTTCCATCTTTAACCCACCATTTTTGCATTACGCCTTCAGCGTTAAAGAAGAACCATTTACCGTCAACTTGTTTCCAACCAGTTACAGCTTTGTTAGATGCATAGTATTTCCAACCAGTTTCTTCTTGTACCCATTCTTCTTTAGCTACATTGTAAGTATCAGTTTTTTCAATTACTAATTCACCAGTAACGAACATGTCTGAACCTTCACGTACAACTTCTTCTGCATCAAGTAGAGTACCTACTGTAAGTTTAGCAGGAACAAAGTAACCTTTTGGAGCTTCATCAATACGGTAAACTACATAACCACCGTTTGCAAGAGGAAACTCAACATCACCTGCTGCATCAGTAACTGCTTCAATCAAAGCTGGTTTTTTGTAGTTGTCAAAGTCTTCTACTGTTGCGTATACCAAAGCAGCTACTTTAGCACCTGCTACAGGGTTCCCTTGGATATCTTTAACATGTACACGAACATGAGTACCATTTCCAAATACATCTGGTAAAACTTTACCATCTTTACCGATACGATTTCTTACAGCGTATGGGTTTGTAACTGGAGTTGCTGGTTTATATTGGTTAGCCTCTGGTACTACACCATTACTGTATTGTGCTTGTGAATCAGCTGAAACTGCTTGTACAGCACCAAATGCTGCAAGAGCGACTGCGCTTGTCAATAAAACTTTTTTCATCGTTTTATCTCCTTCATTTTTCATTATATATTTTTTCGTAAGACTATCTTACTACCATACAGTATATAAATATTTGCAGGATTTGTCAAGGGTTTTCTTCTAGTTTTTAAAGTTTTTACCCATTTTTAGAAAAAAAGGTGAAAAAAACAACTTTTTGAGAGTGAATACGCTTAAAACATCCTAGATTCAAGTGAAAATCTCACAAACTTTTGACCCTTGAGTATAATCATTCATATCTAATCCACATAGACAGTTGGACAGAACTCACGTCTATGGTATTATCTTATAAACACTTCTAAATGTCAAGTAAAAATGGCAAGTTTTTTGATAAGAACTTGCCATTTCATCAACTTTCTACTATTTAAAATGTGACCTTATAGCAAGGCCTCAAACTCAGCGACCGTCATGCCCAACTGCTGGCCGGCAACCTCGGAAGTCAGGAGACCTTGGCGAACCATATCTAAGAAAGCAAAGACTCTTCCTTCAACTTTCCCACGTTCTAAACCTTGTTCAATACCTTCCGCCCTAGCTGTTTCCAAAGCATAGTCCTGTGCTAACAAGGCTTGTTCTTCTCGCATACGTAGTTGACTAAACATTTTCCTGTCCTCCTCGGACCAGCTCTTATAGTCTAGCAGTTGGTCTGCTTGGCTGATGGCTCGCTCTGGTTGTTGGGTAAAGGGTTTGTTCCCAAAAAACTCCAACCAGGGCTTGCGAACCTCGTCTTTGCTGGTTTCTCTGTATTTTTTAATTCCAAGAATGCTATCTTGACTAGATGGTTTTCATGACCGTTATTTGTGATGGTCTTAATCTTTCAATAGTGCCTCAAACTCAGAGACAGTCATGCCTAATTGCTCGCTAGCAACTTCAGAAGGCAAAAGACCTTGGCGAACCATATCTAAGAAGGCAAAGAATTTCCCACGCTCCAGTCCTTGTTCAAGACCTTCTTCTCGCCCCTTTTCAATTCCCTCTGCACGACCACGCTCTAAACCTTGTTCAATACCTTGTTCCAGCCCCTCTGCTCTAGCTGTTTCCAGGGCATAGTCCTGTGCTAACAAGGCTTGTTCTTCGCGCATACGTAGTTGACTAAACATTTTCCTGTCCTCCTCGGACCAGCTCTTGTAGTCCAGCAGTTGGTCTGCCTGGCTGATGGCTCGCTCGGGTTCTTGGGTAAAGGGTTTGTTACCGAAAAACTCCAACCATGGCTTACGAATGCTATCTTTGCTGGTTTCTCTGTATTTTTTTAATTCCAAGAACGCCATCTTGACTAGATGGTGTTCTTGACCGTTATTTGTGATGGTTAAGACCTCACCTGTCGTGTTCTCGCGCATACTAAAGCTATGAAAAGCCAAGTCATCTGAGAAGTAGTTGCTGTCCACAATAGCAATAGCATAAACTGGTGCGATGTGTTTGTAACTCTGGTGTGTATCACCTTCTCGTTGACGAATTTTTTCTAGGTTTTGATTGACCTGACTGCACAGGTAAGCCCACAGGCGATTGATGAAAAAATTCTGATGATGAACTTGAATTTCAATAATTACTTGCGTACCATTATCCAACTCCGCCAAGACGTCTATACTGGTATAGAAATCCTGAGCCGAGTAAGGTCAGGGATGGCAAGACATGATATTTGCTCCCTTCCAAAAATGGTACATTTTTTGGCTGGTAAATCCAACATATCGCGAATAAATTGACAAGTGATTTCTGGATTGCTAAAGATTTTCTTAGCAACCAAATCATTGGTCGGACTGATGCCCGGATGTCTGAGAATCATCCTCTTCCTCCTTTTATTATACCACAGTTTTAAATCTAGGTTTTCTAGATTCTCTGGCTCTATCTATTTATTCGGAAAAGAGATGAAAAAACCTGAGAATCATCTCAGGCTTGGTCATTAAATCTTTTTCTCAATACTGAAAAGTGGAGAAAGTGGGCGTTTTTCATGGATACGTACAATAGCATCACCTAGGAGATGAGCGATTGAAATTTGCTCAATCTTATCGATCAAACGCTCTTCTGGCAGATAGATGGTATCCAAAACAACCAATTTCTTAATAGCTGAATTTTGGATATTGTCCATAGCTGGACCAGATAGAACTGGGTGCGTACAGCTCGCATAGACTTCAACAGCACCAGCTTCTGCAAGGGCATCTGCCGCATGACAAATCGTTCCAGCAGTATCAATCATATCATCAATCAAGATACAAGTCTTGCCTTCTACCTTACCGATGATGTTCATGACTTCACTGGTATTCATCTTATCAACGCTACGACGTTTGTCAATAATAGCAATAGATGTTTTCAAAAATTCTGCCAACTTACGGGCACGAGTCACACCTCCATGGTCTGGGCTGACAACCACATAGTCAGAACCAACCATACCACGACGCTCAAAATAATCCGCAATCAGAGGAGCTCCCATCAAATGATCCACAGGAATATCAAAGAATCCTTGAATCTGCGCAGCATGCAAGTCGATGGTCAATAAACGATCCACTCCAGCTACTTCAAGCATATTTGCAACAAGTTTTGAAGTGATTGGCTCACGCGCTCTCGCCTTTCTATCCTGACGTGCATATCCATAGTAAGGCATGACAACATTGACAGATTCTGCACTCGCACGCTTCAAAGCATCTACCATAATCAAAATTTCAAGCAGATTGTCATTTACAGGCGAACTAGTTGATTGTAGGATAAAGACGTGTTTCCCACGGATTGATTCTTCGATGTTGACCTGAATCTCTCCATCTGAAAATTGGCGGACACTTGATTTCCCCAACTCTATCCCAATCTCCTGCGCTACACGTTTTGCCAATTCTTGATTAGAAGAAAGGGCAAACAGCTTTAAATCAGAAAAAGACATGATTTCCTCCGGTATATATGTATCGCTTGTGCTTTTCACAAGATTTTTCCATTTACCATTGTAGCGCTTTTTGCACTATTTTTCAATCAAAAATAAAAGAAGGGCACCATATTTGTACCCTTGCATCATTCTTTTAAAAAATATTCTAGTTCATCAACTCATTGTGCTTCTCAACAAAACGATAAGCCTGATAAAAACCATAGAGAGTAATAGCCGTAACCACTGGAATCGCTAAAGGCAACTCTGTCTCCAATTCAACAAAAGGAGAATTAAACAAGAAATGAGTTCCCAAGGCTAAACCTAGGAAAATAAGCCCCTCTTTCTTGCCAACCTTCTGCCCTTTATAAGCTCTGTAAAGCAAGTAAACACCTACTACAGCCAGACCTGAAAAAGTCCAGTGAGAGGCAATTCCTGAGATGATACGCTCTAAAATTCTCGAAATAGTAAAGTCAAAGCCCTCTGGCAAATCCGTACGAATATAGCCAATATCCTCAATCATTTGAAATCCCAAACCAGAAGCAATTCCAAGTAAAAACAAAGATTTTAATTTTCGTACAGGAATCAAAGCCAAAACAAAGACAAGTGGCAATAATTTAAGCGGTTCTTCTACCAAAGGAGCCACAATAGCACTTTCAAAGGCATTTAAAAATGCACTATCTGGGAAAAGAAACTCCAATAAATCATGGATATAGGTATTAGCAAAGCTAGACAACCAGCCTGAAAGGAACATCCCACCCAATAAAGACAGAATCAAAGCGTTCTTTGGCAATTCCCATTTTTTCCCAATACGGAAAAGGAAATAAAGAACCGGAATCATGTAAAAGAGAGCTAGAAAGATAGAAACTCCCATTAGTCCATATTCCGCACCTGACATCGAACCATCCGTATAGTAGATAGTTTCATACTGCAAACCAATACATAGCAATAAGATAAAAATAAATAAAATACTGTTTTTCTTCATACACTTTCTTTCTAAATGAAGTATTTATAATTCTACGACTGTCATACTTCCTGTATCCACATCGTAAATAGCACCAGAGATAATGACATCATCTGGTATTAGGGGAGACTCGATAAGGAGTTGCATGTCCTCACGTACACTCTCCTCTATATCTTGAAAGGGCAAGAAGTCCTGGTCTGACACATCGACACCCAATTCTTCCTTCAAATACTCCTGAAAAGAGCCATTTTCAAAGGTCTGAGCACCACAGTCTGTATGGTGCAATACCACAATCTCTCTTGTCCCCATTTGTTGCTGGGAAATCACCAGAGAACGAATCATGTCTTCTGTCACTCGACCACCTGCATTCCGCAAGATATGAGCATCCCCAAGTGCCAAACCTAGAGCTTGCGCAACGTGCAAACGAGAGTCCATACAGGTCACAATGGCTACTCTAGTTTTGGGTTTAAGTGGCAGATTTAACTGCCCATGTAGGGCAACATAAGCCTGATTGGCTTGCATAAACTGTTCAAAATACGACACGATTCCCTCCTCGAAAATTTGATAGTCAAATATTTCTCCTATCTTATCATTTTTAAAAGGATTTGTCACGGATTATGCAAAGACCTTTTTCAAAACTTCCTGAATCGTTGTTACTCCAATGACCTGAATTTCCTTAGGCGGAGTGATTCCTGTCAAAGAATTCTTAGGTACATAAATCTTAGTAAATCCCAGTTTAGCAGCTTCATTGATGCGTTGTTCGATACGATTCACGCGCCGAATCTCTCCCGTCAAACCAAGTTCTCCTACAAAACATTCCTGAGGATTAGTTGGCTTGTCTTTATAACTCGAAGCAATAGCAACCGCAACAGCTAAGTCTATCGCAGGTTCATCCAATTTAACACCGCCAGCAGATTTGAGATAGGCATCCTGATTTTGCAAGAGAAGACCTGCACGCTTTTCCAAAACAGCCATAATCAAACTCGCACGATTAAAATCAAGTCCTGTCGTCGTACGCTTGGCATTTCCAAACATGGTCGGTGTTACCAAAGCCTGAACCTCCGCCAAAATCGGACGCGTCCCTTCCATAGTCACAACGATTGACGAACCAGTCGCCCCATCCAAACGCTCCTCTAGGAAAACTTGACTCGGATTGAGGACTTCAACCAAGCCACCCGACTGCATCTCAAAAATCCCAATCTCATTAGTGGAGCCAAACCGGTTTTTGACCGCTCTCAAAATACGAAAGGTATGGTGACGCTCCCCTTCAAAGTAAAGCACCGTATCCACCATATGCTCCAACATACGAGGACCAGCTAGAGTGCCCTCCTTGGTCACATGTCCTACGATAAAGATGGCAATGTTATTTGTTTTGGCCAGCTGCATAAGTTCCGCTGTCACCTCACGCACTTGAGAAACAGACCCCTGCACCCCTGAAATCTCAGGAGACATAATAGTCTGAATGGAGTCGATGATGAGGAAGTCTGGCTGGATGCGCTCCACCTCAGTTCGAACACTCTGCATATTGGTCTCTGCATAAAGATAAAACTCACTATCAATATCACCCAAGCGCTCTGCTCGTAGCTTAATCTGCTGGGCAGACTCCTCCCCACTGACGTAGAGAACAGTCCCAACTTGAGACAGCTGAGTTGAGACTTGTAGGAGAAGGGTTGATTTCCCAATCCCAGGATCCCCACCTATGAGGACGAGACTTCCCGGTACCACTCCGCCTCCAAGTACACGGTTGAATTCCTCCATCTCCGTCTTGGTTCGATTGACATTGATGGAAGTCACCTCAGCCAGTTTCATGGGCTTGGTTTTCTCACCTGTCAAGGACACACGCGCATTCTTGACCTCGGCAACCTCAACCTCTTCTACAAAAGAAGACCAAGACCCACAGTTGGGGCAACGCCCCAGATATTTAGGTGAATTATACCCACAATTTTGACATACAAATGTCGCTTTTTTCTTTGCGATGATAAACCTCTTTCTATATCTCTAACTCACACTCAATCACTTGGCAAAAATCAATCTTCTCATTTGGCACAAACTGACGCATGAGCATGTTGTGAGTTACCACTATCACGGTCTGGTAATCTCGATACTTAGCCATGCATTCTAGAAAACGAGACTTCATCTTCGCAGCTGTCTCATATTGAATAGGACTATTAGGAAGTAACTCCCCATTATTTTCTAGAAATATAGCACGAGCTTTTTCAAAATTATCTGTGCCACTTTCATAGACCTGCCATTCATGCAATAATGGTTCCACTCTCAAAGGAAGTCCAGTAACACAAGCCACATAAGAAGCCGTTTCTAAAGCTCTTGTGACTGCAGAAGATACGATTATTTCAGCTGAAGGGAGTAAAGGATTGGTGCTCAGTTTCTGGGCTTGCTGCCGTCCCTTCTCAGACAAGGGGGCCAAATCTATCCCAAATCCCGTATAAGAACGCTCCTCTAACTCACGATAATCTGGCTCCCCGTGACGTACAAAGATAATCTTCATTCTAGTGCCCGGTCGATCCAAATCCACCAGTTCGAACGCCATCAGCCATATCTCCATCTGCAATTAAGAAAGGAGCAAAGACAGCCTGGACCACACGTTCCCCAACTTCAAGAACAACTTCTTGATCTGTAATATTCTTCATCTGAGCAAAAATATGCCCTTCATTCCCAGTATTGCCATAATAATCCCCATCAATGACCCCAACCGAGTTAATTAAAACTAAGCCCTTCTTACGAGGGTTTGAAGAACGATCATAAAGGTAGAGAACCTCAGTCGGCTGCATATAAGCCTTAACCCCTGTCGGAACCAATACAATCTCTCCTGGCGCAATAACTGTACGCACAGCAACCTTTAAATCGTAACCAGCCGCATGCGCTGTCTCACGCTTGGGCAATAAATTTTTATCTGTAAAAGTCGAAACCAATTCAAAACCACGAATTTTCATCATTTTCTCTTTTCTATTATCATTTATTCTAGATTATTCTATCTTATTTATTCGGAAAAAGCACGAAAAAAAGAGCACACAATTCAAATCGCTTAGGGCTGCTGGATTCCTCCCCTGACCCGCTTCACGCAGAACTGTTGCTCCACTATTTATTATATCACATTCCTATTCATTTTAAAAGCAAAATTATTTTTTCCGTCTATTTCTAAAAAAGTCCTGCATAATAGCTGCGCATTCATCTTCCAAAATTCCCGTTTCAACCTCCACACGATGATTGAGACGCTCATCTGTCAAGATATCGTACAAACTCCCAGCAGCGCCAAATTTCTGGTTTTTAGCCCCATAGACCACGTTTGGAATACGGGCGAGGCCAATCGCCCCACTACACATGACACACGGCTCAATGGTCACAAAAAGCGTGCAATCAAGCAAGCGCCAGCTCTCCTCACTCAGATTCGCATTCTCTATAGCCATAATCTCCGCATGCATAACCGCTCGTTGCAACTCCTCACGGGCATTATGCCCACGGCCAATGATTTCTCCGTCCTTGACAATCACACAACCAATTGGAATTTCATCGTGTTCAAGAGCAATCTCAGCCTCTCTCAAAGCTTCCCTCATAAAGACTTCTTTTTCTTCAACTGTATAATTCATCCGTTTCTCTTTTCCTACTTATCGATTTTATTATTATATCATGAATCCCAAGACAAAAAAAGCCACCGAATGCGGTGACTTTATAGGGAGATTATTATGAAAAAGAAAAGTTTAGGATATTTGTTACAACAAGTTAGGAGGTCTTCTTGTAACTGTCTATAGTATACCCGACCTATCTTAAACAAATCTTAAAAATCTCTTAGGACCAAACACTTTCTAAAATATTTGTTTGTTCACGACCAGGACCTACTGAGAAAGTAGAAATACGAACGCCAACCAATTCACTCACACGACGAACATAGTTACGCGCATTCTCAGGAAGATCTTCCAAATTACGAACTCCAGTAATATCTTCTGACCAACCTGGCAACTCTTCATAGATAGGCTTGCAACGTTTCAATTGCTCAAGACTAGCTGGATAGTAGTCAATACGTTGACCATCAAGATCATAGGCCACACAGATTTTCACTGTATCTAAACCACTCAAAACATCGATAGAGTTCAATGAAAGATTAGTAATACCAGAAACACGACGACTATGACGCATCACAACTGAGTCAAACCAACCCACACGACGTGGACGACCAGTTGTTGTACCATATTCATGACCAACTTCACGGATACGTTCTCCCACTTCATCAAACAATTCAGTTGGGAAAGGACCGTCTCCTACTCGACTCGTATAGGCTTTACATAAACCTACAACCTTGTCAATCTTACTTGGACCAACACCAGAACCAATCGTAACACCACCAGCCACAGGGTTTGATGACGTAACAAATGGATACGTACCTTGGTCTATATCTAGCATAACACCTTGTGCACCTTCAAAAAGCACACGTTTACCGTTATCAAGCGCATCATTCAAAATAACAGATGTATCTGTCACATATTTCTTAATTTGTTGACCATATTCGTAATATTCTTCAAAAATATCATCGAAAGCAATTGCTTTACTGTCATACAATTTTTCAAAAAGACGATTCTTTTCAGCAAGGTTACGTTCTAAACGCTCACGGAAAATGTCTTTATCCAAAAGATCCGCGATACGAATTCCCACACGAGCAGCTTTGTCCATATAAGCTGGACCGATTCCCTTGATTGTAGTACCAATCTTATTGTCGCCCTTAGCTTCTTCTTGCAAACGATCTAACTCGATATGATAAGGCAAAATGACATGCGCGCGATCAGAAATACGCAAGTTATCAGTTGTAACACCTTCCTCATGAAGATAGCTCAACTCTTTTACAAGAGATTTAGGATTTACAACCATACCATTCCCAATAACAGAGATTTTTTCAGGGAAGAAAATCCCAGATGGAATCAAGTGCAATTTAAACTTCTTGCCATCAATCACAATCGTGTGACCTGCATTATCACCACCTTGGTAACGCGCAATCACTTCTGCATTCGCTGAAAGGAAGTCTGTAATCTTCCCTTTACCTTCATCACCCCATTGGGTACCTACAACAACAACTGAAGTCATAATCTTGTCTGAGCCCTCAGGCTCTTCCTTTCTCACATACATGGCAGGACTCTCACCTGCAATTATATCTTACAATTTATTATAAGAAAAAATCGCCTTTTTATCAAGAAGAAACAATAGAAAGATTTGCTATTTCCAACTATTAAAAAATGTTTTAGAAAAAATTCCGGCTATTTATCATTATTTTTCCACAAAAAGTAAAAGTTGTTCGGAAATTAACTCATACTGTCTCATCAAGCAACAAAACCCTGTTTCATTATCAATTTTTCAAGATACAAACGATAAGCAACACGATAATGGTAAACAATAAAATCCCGATGACTCACAATACGATATCGGACAAGATAATAAATCAAAAACTTAAAATGAACATGTTCCCAATCAAAATTATCACCCAAGAACATACCATACTCTTCTTCAATATTTCTATAAAAATCCATCATCTGATCATAAATACTTTGTAGCATAAATATATACTCCTTTTCTTTTTATGACCTTATTCTAACAAAAAATTTCAATTAATCTTTAATAATTCCTGAATTGTTAAAATACCAACCTCAAAAAGATAACAAATAGGAAAAGTTGACAGAATAGGAACAAATTTACTACTTAAATTTCAAAAACTAAGATAATGGAAGCGGAAGGATTCGAATCCCTCGAAGGAGCGTATTTACAGTCCGCAACGTTTAGCCTCTTCGCTACCCTCAATTAAAGTACTAAAAAGATCTCCTTGATCGAAAACGGAGGGCTCTGAAACTTTACTCAGCAAAAATATCTCACACCAAATAACACTAAATAGATTATTAATTATAAAAAAAAGAGGCCTAAACCTCTTTTTTCTTAACTACTCCGCCAGTAGGACTCGAACCTACGACATCATGATTAACAGTCATGCGCTACTACCAACTGAGCTATGGCGGATTAGAGCTAAGCGACTTCCATATCTCACAGGGGGCAACCCCCAACTACTTCCGGCGTTCTAGGGCTTAACTTCTGTGTTCGGCATGGGTACAGGTGTATCTCCTAGGCTATCGTCACTTAACTCTGAGTAATACCTACTCAAAATTGAATATCTATTCAAACCAAGAAAACCGTTCGCTTTCATATTCTCAGTTACTTTGGATAAGTCCTCGAGCTATTAGTATTAGTCCGCTACATGTGTCGCCACACTTCCACTTCTAACCTATCTACCTGATCATCTCTCAGGGCTCTTACTGATATAAAATCATGGGAAATCTCATCTTGAGGTGGGTTTCACACTTAGATGCTTTCAGCGTTTATCCCTTCCCTACATAGCTACCCAGCGATGCCTTTGGCAAGACAACTGGTACACCAGCGGTAAGTCCACTCTGGTCCTCTCGTACTAGGAGCAGATCCTCTCAAATTTCCTACGCCCGCGACGGATAGGGACCGAACTGTCTCACGACGTTCTGAACCCAGCTCGCGTGCCGCTTTAATGGGCGAACAGCCCAACCCTTGGGACCGACTACAGCCCCAGGATGCGACGAGCCGACATCGAGGTGCCAAACCTCCCCGTCGATGTGAACTCTTGGGGGAGATAAGCCTGTTATCCCCAGGGTAGCTTTTATCCGTTGAGCGATGGCCCTTCCATACGGAACCACCGGATCACTAAGCCCGACTTTCGTCCCTGCTCGAGTTGTAGCTCTCGCAGTCAAGCTCCCTTATACCTTTACACTCTGCGAATGATTTCCAACCATTCTGAGGGAACCTTTGGGCGCCTCCGTTACCTTTTAGGAGGCGACCGCCCCAGTCAAACTGCCCGTCAGACACTGTCTCCGATAGGGATCACCTATCTGGGTTAGAGTGGCCATAACACAAGGGTAGTATCCCAACAACGTCTCCTTCGAAACTGGCGTCCCGATCTCATAGACTCCTACCTATCCTGTACATGTGGTACAGACACTCAATATCAAACTGCAGTAAAGCTCCATGGGGTCTTTCCGTCCTGTCGCGGGTAACCTGCATCTTCACAGGTACTAAAATTTCACCGAGTCTCTCGTTGAGACAGTGCCCAAATCATTACGCCTTTCGTGCGGGTCGGAACTTACCCGACAAGGAATTTCGCTACCTTAGGACCGTTATAGTTACGGCCGCCGTTTACTGGGGCTTCAATTCATACCTTCGCTTACGCTAAGCACTCCTCTTAACCTTCCAGCACCGGGCAGGCGTCACCCCCTATACATCATCTTACGATTTAGCAGAGAGCTGTGTTTTTGATAAACAGTTGCTTGGGCCTATTCACTGCGGCTGACTTAAAGTCAGCACCCCTTCTCCCGAAGTTACGGGGTCATTTTGCCGAGTTCCTTAACGAGAGTTCTCTCGCTCACCTGAGGCTACTCGCCTCGACTACCTGTGTCGGTTTGCGGTACGGGTAGAGTATGCTTAAACGCTAGAAGCTTTTCTTGGCAGTGTGACGTCACTAACTTCGCTACTAAACTTCGCTCCCCATCACAGCTCAATGTTACAGATATAAGCATTTGACTCATATCACACCTCACTGCTTAGACAGACACTTCCAATCGTCTGCTTTAGTTAGCCTACTGCGTCCCTCCATCACTACATACTCTAGTACAGGAATATCAACCTGTTGTCCATCGGATACACCTTTCGGTCTCTCCTTAGGTCCCGACTAACCCAGGGCGGACGAGCCTTCCCCTGGAAACCTTAGTCTTACGGTGGACAGGATTCTCACCTGTCTTTCGCTACTCATACCGGCATTCTCACTTCTATGCGTTCCAGCACTCCTCACGGTACACCTTCTTCACACATAGAACGCTCTCCTACCATACCTATAAAGGTATCCACAGCTTCGGTAAATTGTTTTAGCCCCGGTACATTTTCGGCGCAGGGTCACTCGACTAGTGAGCTATTACGCACTCTTTGAATGAATAGCTGCTTCTAAGCTAACATCCTAGTTGTCTGTGCAACCCCACATCCTTTTCCACTTAACAATTATTTTGGGACCTTAGCTGGTGGTCTGGGCTGTTTCCCTTTCGACTACGGATCTTAGCACTCGCAGTCTGACTGCCGACCATAATTCATTGGCATTCGGAGTTTATCTGAGATTGGTAATCCGGGATGGACCCCTCACCCAAACAGTGCTCTACCTCCAAGAATCTCTAATGTCGACGCTAGCCCTAAAGCTATTTCGGAGAGAACCAGCTATCTCCAAGTTCGTTTGGAATTTCTCCGCTACCCACAAGTCATCCAAGCACTTTTCAACGTGCCCTGGTTCGGTCCTCCAGTGCGTCTTACCGCACCTTCAACCTGCTCATGGGTAGGTCACATGGTTTCGGGTCTACGTCATGATACTAATCCGCCCTATTCAGACTCGGTTTCCCTACGGCTCCGTCTCTTCAACTTAACCTCGCATCATAACGTAACTCGCCGGTTCATTCTACAAAAGGCACGCTCTCACCCATTAACGGGCTCGAACTTGTTGTAGGCACACGGTTTCAGGTTCTATTTCACTCCCCTCCCGGGGTGCTTTTCACCTTTCCCTCACGGTACTGGTTCACTATCGGTCACTAGGGAGTATTTAGGGTTGGGAGATGGTCCTCCCAGATTCCGACGGGATTTCACGTGTCCCGCCGTACTCAGGATACTGCTAGGTACAAAGACTATTTTAAATACGAGGCTATTACTCTCTTTGGCTGATCTTCCCAAATCATTCTTCTATAATCTTTGAGTCCACATTGCAGTCCTACAACCCCGAAGAGTAAACTCTTCGGTTTGCCCTCCTGCCGTTTCGCTCGCCGCTACTAAGGCAATCGCTTTTGCTTTCTCTTCCTGCAGCTACTTAGATGTTTCAGTTCACTGCGTCTTCCTCCTCACATCCTTAACAGATGTGGGTAACAGGTAGTACCTGTTGGGTTCCCCCATTCGGAAATCCCTGGATCATCGCTTACTTACAGCTACCCAAGGCATATCGTCGTTTGTCACGTCCTTCTTCGGCTCCTAGTGCCAAGGCATCCACCGTGCGCCCTTATTAACTTAACCTTATTTTTTGACCTTTCAGTCATAAACTCTTATTAATACTACAGCGTTTTCGGTTTATTTTCTTGTTACTATTTGATATAGATATTCAATTTTCAATGTGCATTACTTGGTGATCTCTCACCAATGGAGCCTAGCGGGATCGAACCGCTGACCTCCTGCGTGCAAAGCAGGCGCTCTCCCAGCTGAGCTAAGGCCCCACAAGACCTCTCAAGACTAAACAAGACCAATGCGCAGTTCCTTATCCTTAGAAAGGAGGTGATCCAGCCGCACCTTCCGATACGGCTACCTTGTTACGACTTCACCCCAATCATCTATCCCACCTTAGGCGGCTGGCTCCTAAAAGGTTACCTCACCGACTTCGGGTGTTACAAACTCTCGTGGTGTGACGGGCGGTGTGTACAAGGCCCGGGAACGTATTCACCGCGGCGTGCTGATCCGCGATTACTAGCGATTCCGACTTCATGTAGGCGAGTTGCAGCCTACAATCCGAACTGAGACTGGCTTTAAGAGATTAGCTTGCCGTCACCGGCTTGCGACTCGTTGTACCAGCCATTGTAGCACGTGTGTAGCCCAGGTCATAAGGGGCATGATGATTTGACGTCATCCCCACCTTCCTCCGGTTTATTACCGGCAGTCTCGCTAGAGTGCCCAACTAAATGATGGCAACTAACAATAGGGGTTGCGCTCGTTGCGGGACTTAACCCAACATCTCACGACACGAGCTGACGACAACCATGCACCACCTGTCACCTCTGTCCCGAAGGAAAACTCTATCTCTAGAGCGGTCAGAGGGATGTCAAGACCTGGTAAGGTTCTTCGCGTTGCTTCGAATTAAACCACATGCTCCACCGCTTGTGCGGGCCCCCGTCAATTCCTTTGAGTTTCAACCTTGCGGTCGTACTCCCCAGGCGGAGTGCTTAATGCGTTAGCTGCGGCACTAAACCCCGGAAAGGGTCTAACACCTAGCACTCATCGTTTACGGCGTGGACTACCAGGGTATCTAATCCTGTTTGCTCCCCACGCTTTCGAGCCTCAGCGTCAGTTACAAGCCAGAGAGCCGCTTTCGCCACCGGTGTTCCTCCATATATCTACGCATTTCACCGCTACACATGGAATTCCACTCTCCCCTCTTGCACTCAAGTTAAACAGTTTCCAAAGCGTACTATGGTTAAGCCACAGCCTTTAACTTCAGACTTATCTAACCGCCTGCGCTCGCTTTACGCCCAATAAATCCGGACAACGCTCGGGACCTACGTATTACCGCGGCTGCTGGCACGTAGTTAGCCGTCCCTTTCTGGTAAGATACCGTCACAGTGTGAACTTTCCACTCTCACACTCGTTCTTCTCTTACAACAGAGCTTTACGATCCGAAAACCTTCTTCACTCACGCGGCGTTGCTCGGTCAGACTTCCGTCCATTGCCGAAGATTCCCTACTGCTGCCTCCCGTAGGAGTCTGGGCCGTGTCTCAGTCCCAGTGTGGCCGATCACCCTCTCAGGTCGGCTATGTATCGTCGCCTTGGTGAGCCGTTACCCCACCAACTAGCTAATACAACGCAGGTCCATCTGGTAGTGATGCAATTGCACCTTTTAAGCAAATGTCATGCAACATCTACTCTTATGCGGTATTAGCTATCGTTTCCAATAGTTATCCCCCGCTACCAGGCAGGTTACCTACGCGTTACTCACCCGTTCGCAACTCATCCGGAGAAGCAAGCTCCTCCTTCAGCGTTCTACTTGCATGTATTAGGCACGCCGCCAGCGTTCGTCCTGAGCCAGGATCAAACTCTCATTAAAAGTTTGAGTTCTCACTCATTTCTGTCACTGACAGATTTATTGTTTTTTCATTGTTCAGTACTATAACCTTAGTTATAGTGCCCTGCACATTGGTTCGTCTTGTTCAGTTTTCAAAGGTCTTTGTCACTTGCTTCTCTCAAGTGACAACTATATTAGTATATCACAGTCGCTTTCGCTTGTCAACACTTTTTTGAAACTTTTTTAATCTTTTTTCATCAAGTGCCTCAACCGCAACATACCATAGTCCGTACGGGATTCGAACCCGTGTTACCGCCGTGAAAAGGCGGTGTCTTAACCCCTTGACCAACGGACCTGAGCTGTTATTTTCAACTCTTACTATTATACAGACTTTTTCTGACTTGTCAACTACTTTTTTAAACTTTTTATGTTTTTTTGTATGACTCCCTAATGAGTACGGATATCAAACTCCTTAAACACAATACGTAAGTCTCTCAATACTCTTTGACGCCCTCGGAAGCGTTCATGTCTTAAGACGCGTTCTAACTCTTCTTGTTTGTCTTTACTTTGTTTGTTTCTATAATCTCTTAGTGTCTCATGAAAGAGATAATACTCATCTAGCCACATACCTCCCTCACTGATACGATGACTAATCTCACCTACTTCTTCATAGGGTTCTTTATCATATCTACGCTTCTGGCTTTCCTGCTTACGGATATAGTCTAGGATCCGATTACGGAATTTAGTTTTGAAGTATTTACGTAAGCGTGGGATATCTTCTACTATTCCTTCTTCTCTACTAATCAATTCATGTAAGCAAATCATTCCCTCTTGGTCCCAATCTGATAGCTCCCATAAATGGAGATGATATTCATTTCTACACTTATATACAATCCCCTGGACTTCTTCATATAATTCTTTAAACATAACGTTCCCCTTTCTAGATACAGTCTAACAAATCAAGAACTTAATTGGGACCATTTCGCCTATTCTGTCTCCTTTACCGTCTCAACTGCACAAAAAAGAGAGGTCACGCCTCTCTCAGGGTTATATTTCATCATTCATTTTTGACTTTACTTCATCATAAGATAATGCATGAGATTCCTCTTCTACGGTTTCAGGCATCTTTCCTGTTTCGTAAAGAGCTTTAATTTGTGTACTATCCAATGTTTCGTATTTCAATAATGCTTCTGCAATCAACTTGTGAGTTTCACGATTTGACTGAATAATTTCAGCAGCTTTATTTCGTGCTTCATTCAATAATGAACGAACCTCTTCGTCAATTTCATAAGCTGTTTGTTCTGAGATTGATTTTTGAGGGCTCTGTGCACCAAACATAGCATGATTGCCCTCATATTGAACTGGACCTAGTTTTTCACTCATACCGTACTCTGTAACCATTGCACGCGCCATTTGTGTCGCCTGTTCAAAGTCATTTGAAGCTCCTGTAGTTTGGACATTAAAGATAATTTCTTCGGCTACACGTCCACCCATTAAACCAGCCAATTGCTCTTTCATATCTTCTTTAGATAGAAGCATTTGATCCTCTTTAGGAAGTGCAATCATATAACCACCTGCACGGCCGCGTGGTACGATAGTAACTTTATGAACAACACGAGCATTCGACAAGACTAGACCAACAATGGTATGTCCTGCCTCATGATAGGCAACCAATTCACGTTCTTTTTGTGAAACTGTCTTATCTTTCTTAGAAGGTCCAGCAATAACTCTATCTTCTGCTTCATCAATATCTGAAGCATCAATTATCGATTTATTGCGACGAGCAGCGACTAAAGCAGCTTCATTCAATACATTCTCTAAATCAGCACCAACAAAACCTGGAGTTTGTTGGGCAACTAATTTCAAATCAACATTTTCCGCTAAAGGCTTGTTCTTAGCATGAACTTTCAAGATTGCTTCGCGACCTTTAACATCAGGACGGCCAACCAATACTTTTCTATCAAAACGTCCTGGACGTAAAAGGGCAGGATCAAGTACATCTGAACGGTTTGTCGCAGCGATAACGATAATCCCTTCATTTCCCTCAAAACCATCCATCTCAATCAAAAGTTGGTTCAAGGTTTGTTCACGTTCGTCATTTCCTCCACCAAGACCAACTCCACGTTGACGTCCAACAGCATCAATTTCATCGATAAAGATAATAGCTGGTGCTGCTTTTTTGGCATCTTCAAAAAGAGAACGAACACGACTAGCTCCAACTCCGACAAACATTTCTACAAAGTCAGAACCTGAAATACTAAAGAATGGAACACCTGCTTCTCCGGCGACTGCCTTAGCAAGCAAAGTTTTACCTGTTCCCGGAGGTCCCTCCAGAAGGACACCTGCTGGAATACGAGCTCCAAGTTTTGTAAATCGTTTTGGATCTTTTAGAAATTCAACAACTTCAACTAGTTCTTGTTTTTCTTCCTCAGCTCCAGCCACATCTGAAAATCTTACTTTAATATCTTCTTTATTTGCAGCTTTAGCCTTACTACGTCCAAAACTCATCGGGTTACGGCTATTATTTCCTCCCATATTTCCCATCATCGAGAAGAGGAAGAAGAAGAGGATACCGAATGGCACAATGGATACAAGAATATTAATCCACATACCACTTGAACTTTCATGCTTAATAGTTACTTCCGCTTTATGGTCAGAAGCAAGCTTTTGCAATTCTGATACTGTAGTATCTGAAGGAAGAATAATACTTGAAAATTTCTCTACTGTTGTAGCAGAAGGAGAAAAGAACTGGATACCTGTTTCTTCTTTACTTGTTTTAGGATTTTTATAGACACCCGAAATCTCGATAACACTGCCATTTGGTTGGTAGGTTAATTCTTTTACATTGTCATCGGTAATTTCTTTTACCAATTCTGTATAATTAATTTGCTCACTTTTCCCTGCAACACTACCTGTACTGAAATACTGGTAAGCTGTAACTAGGAAAAAAATAAGTAATAACCATAGAAAAGGATTTTTAATTAAACCATTATTTTGTTTTTTCATTAAAAATTGTTCTTTCTAATTTGAATATACTTCTTCTTTCAATACTCCAACATAAGGAAGGTTACGATAATTTTCTTTGTAGTCTAAACCATAACCTACTACAAACTCATTTGGAATAGTAAAGCAGGTATAGTCAGCCTCAATTTCTACAACACGTCCTTCTGGTTTATCCAACAAGGTTGCAATGTGAACAGAAGCTGCTTCTCTTGCAATAAACATATCTCGCAAATTCTTCAAAGTTTGACCTGTATCAATGATATCTTCTACAAATAAAACATGTCTTCCTTTGATGTCTTGAGTTACATCTTGCTTGATATTGATGACACCGCTACTTGCTGTTCCACCATGATAGCTAGAAACCATCATGAAGTCCATTTCAATATGTGTGTCGATATGTTTGACTAATTCAGCCATAAAAGGAATAGATCCTTTTAAAATCCCAACTAAGATTGGATTTTTTCCTGCATAGTCTTTAGTTAATTGAGCACCTAATTTTTTAGCAGCTTCTGTAATTTCATCGTGTGAAACGAGGATTTTTTTAATATCGTTTTCTAACATTTTTTTACCTATCTATTTTTTCTATATAAAGTACAGTGTTCATTATATCATTTTTCGTGTTTTTACTCAAATTACTGGTCGCAATTCCCAAAATTGAGACAATTTCACCAAATTGCTCAATAATCAGAGCTGATTTTCGCTTTTCCATAGGGATTTTCAAATCAATAAATAGACGTCTGAGTTTTTTTCTATGCCCATTTTGAATCAAAAAATCTCCTGTTTTCCGATGACGAATGTGTACTGATGTTTCCCGTGAAACAGGTACCTGCTGAATTAATTCACCATCTAAAGGAAGTCCAAAGGAAAATAAATATCCTTGATAAGATACCTGATTTTGATAGTGTAACACAAGTTCATCTTCCTTTTCATCAGACTGAGGACTGATTTTACAAATCCGAAACTGTTGATACTCTTTTACTAATTCATAACCATTTTTAAGCGGATGACGATACTGGCTTTTAGTTTTTAAAATTTGTCTAACTTCTTCAAACTGAGCTTTTGTAAGATTCAAATCTGGAAAATGATTCAGATAAGTTTGAAGTAAAACTCTTTGTGTCGACTCAGAGTAAGACAATAGCTGATATAAATTTTCTACATCAATATTTTTTGATAATTCAGCTATAGCTAAGTCATAATCTAAAATTTCATTACCGATACTTAAGATTGCATCTCTAAATCTAGGATTTTCTTTTTCTAATTCTGGTAAGTATGAGTTTCGAATACGATTGCGAAAATAATGATTTTCCTTATTTGATGTATCTTCAAAATGAAAAATTGATAGGAAGTCTTTTTTCTGAAAATGCAAGAAGGGACGAATGATTTCTATCTCTCCGACTACTTGCTTCTCCTTAATTCCTGATAGATAGCGCAAACGAGTTCCTCGAATCAAGCGCATCAAAATCGTTTCCACCTGATCATCAGCATGGTGGGCAGTGACTAAGGCTGTCGCACCTGTCTTTTTCATGACCTCTTGAAAAAAATCATAACGAAAATTTCGTGCACGCGCTTCTGAAAATTCTCCTGAAAAATTGCTGATATAAATAGGAAGCTCTGCTTCAGCAGCTAACTTCCTTAATTCCTGTTCTTCCCAATCTGATTCTACTCTCTGCTTATGATTCACATGAGCTAGAATCAATTCAATTTCTAACTCTTTTTGATACGTAGATAACACCTTAAATAGAAACATAGAATCTAATCCACCAGAAAGAGCTAGAACCACCTTAGCATGCTTTTTGAAATATCCCTTCTTGAGAAAATGATTTAAAAAATCTTGTTCCCTCATTTTAGAACCTCATAAACATCTTTGGCTATCTTAGAAATCGTATCATAATCAGAATTTTTAGTGAAAATAGAAAGAATAAATGGAGAATCTGCATAGACAACACCTGTATCATGCTTAAATTCATCCGCATCTCCAATTTTATGAGCTACTTTAACAGAAACACCTTTGGCAATTCTCTCATTATCAAAATCTGTTTTAGTCAAAGACTCCAATACAAATCCATTTTGATTATAAATTGCCTCCATAACCTTCCCAGCCATCTTAGAAGAAATCAATTTTTCTTTGGAATCCCAATCATCTCCCATAATAGCAGACATCTTGGATTTGAATGTGGCATCAGATTGGTTTGAAATGTAATATCCCAATAGATTATGAGCTACATTATCAGATTCTTTTGATACTTTCGTAATTAAATCCTTTAGAGAATACTCTTTATTATCCTCTTTTTTAGGAAGACTACCACTTCCTTCTGGTTTATAGGAACCAGGAAAATCATTGACTGCAGATATGTATTTTACAGTCGTATCTAACTGATAAAGACCTTCATTTATTTTTTCTTGCGTATAATAAAGATAAGGGAGTTTCAAAACACTAGCCGCATACATCTTTTCATCTTGATTGATACCAGCTTCTTTTCCAGTAGTCAGTTGCTTAACATAAATAGAAAATGAATCCTTCTGATATTTTTCCGATAACATTTCTTGGACTTTACTCATCCGATTATCTTCTTCAGAAGTTGATTCTTTAGCTACCCATCCAGCCTGATCAATATGTAGAAATTCTCTTCCTTCTACAAACATGGTCTTATCAATTGATACTTGCGAATAAGCTGATAAGGATGATTTCACTTCTTTTAAGTCATAAGGACTATTGTACAGTTTAAAATCAGATTCTAACCATACTTTTTTTATTGTTGGAGTTACCTCTGATTGATCATATAAAAATCGTTTGTCCGCAGCTATAAATTGATGATTTGATAGCTTAAATACCGGAATTCCTTGTTTATTTAAGTGCCACTCGGTTATTTGAAAACTTGTTTGGGGAGTCAATTTTCCAGATTCCACTACTAAATCTTCATTCGCATAAACAGGAACCTCTCCATAAACCATGGGAGAACTTAATTTTTCTCTAAAATAAATACCAAAGTCAGATTGTGAAAGGTAATAAATTTCTTTCGAAGTATAGACGACTTCTTTTTCTGTGCTAACGACTTTTGAAATAGTCAAAAAACTCGGTAGCAACAAAATAATTAAGAACTTACGCATTCTTCCTTTCCTTTTCTTCTTGTAAACGCAATAATTGATTTTTATCAGCCAACTCTTCTAGTTTTTCATCCGATAGACTCAAAAATTGCTCTATTACATCTAATAAATTTTCCATTTTATCACCTTGGGAGCAAGTCAGGAATCGTATAAACAGCTTCCCGATTCTTAGAATAATAATATTTTGCACGCATGTATTTAGCAGCGTAATCTTCATCTTTCAACTTTGTAGCAAAAGCTGTCTCTTTCTCCTTTTCCTCACTTAAGGTTTGATACTGAGTTTGCAAGTCTGATAACTGTTGACGTCTTTGGAGTAATTGGTGATAACTTTGAGCAAGATTATAAGTTGGTAAAATGAACAATAAAATCATCAAAATAAGAACCCAACCCATGAAACGATTACGTTTTTGTCGTTCTTTCATCAGATAGCGACGACGTTGGTGTTCATTTTGAATAAAAGAATTATTCAATTGTACGATATTTTTAGACATTTTCTTCTACCCGTGTTTCACTGATAATTTCATACATGCCTGCTGCATCTTCTTTTTTTGTACTATCTTTCATCTCCAGTACTTTTACAAGTAGCAACTTATTTCCAAATCGAATTTCAACTTGGTCATTAACTTTCAAATCCGTTGAACTTTTTGCCAAGATTCCATTTACCTTGATTCTACCTTTATCTGCTACTTCTTTTGCGACTGTACGACGCTTGATAATTCTTGATACTTTTAAATATTTGTCTAATCTCATTTTTATTACCTCAAATTATTATTGTACCATTTTTATCCCTTTTATAGAAGAAAAATGTTAAAGGGAAATTGCTTCCTTTGATTCTTTTATCTCTAATAAACTTTCTCCAAAAATGAGCAGACCTTCTAAAATTTCATAGTCCTTCTTGTTTCGGATGTCAAATACAACTTCCATTAATCCCTTATTCTCAGTTATGGCTGCTTTTAAATTCGTTGCAGATAAAGATTTAAAATAATCTTGAGCCAAAAACAATCGCTGAGTGACTTTTTCAAATTGTACTGTAATCTTATTATCTTTTCTTTCCACACGTTGAACAAAGACCTTGTCAAGATAAGACTTAACCAAACCAATCTCTAAAAGATAGGCTACCACGTCTGGGTACTCTCCAAAGCGGTCCATCAACTCTTCTTGTAACTCTTCATAGTTGGCACGGTTGTCAATTTGACGAATTTTCTTGTAAATTTCAATCTTATGTCGTTGATCAGAAATATAGGTATCAGGAAGATAGGCATCAATTTGTAAAATCAACTCAGCATTCCCTTTGGTTCTTGTGTTCCCATTACCATGTCGTTTAGCAATAGCTTCCTCCAATAATTGCGAATACAATTCAAAACCAACAGAATCAATGAAACCAGACTGGGATTTCCCTAAAAGATTTCCTGCTCCGCGAATCGAAAGATCTCGCATTGCAATCTTAAATCCGGAGCCCAATTCTGTAAATCCTTTGATTGCTTCTAATCTCTTTTCAGATACTTCACTGATTGATTTTTCCGGACGATACATGAGATAAGCATAAGCAATACGATTACTACGACCAACTCTTCCTCTTAACTGATACAAGGTTGACAAGCCCATATGGTCCGCATTTTCAATAAATAAAGTATTGGCATTTGGAATGTCCACCCCTGTCTCAATAATGGTAGTTGTCACCAAGATATCATACTGACCTTCAATGAAATCTAGTAGAGTATTTTCTAACTGAATCTCACTCATTTGCCCATGAACATACCCAATTGAAGCCTCTGGAATCAACTCCTGTAATTTTGAAACCTTCTGATCAATTGTGTCAACTTTATTGTAAAGATAGTAAACTTGACCTCCACGCTCCATTTCACGCAAGACAGAATCACGAATGACACTATCATTCTTCTCCAATACATAGGTTTGAACAGGATAGCGATTAGTTGGAGGAGTTTCAATAACAGACAAATCTCGGATTCCCAGCATAGACATGTGAAGGGTACGAGGAATTGGCGTTGCTGTCAAGGTCAGGACATCTACTTGTTTTTTCAGTTCTTTCAAGGTTTCCTTATGCTTGACACCAAATCGTTGTTCCTCATCAATAATCATCAAGCCCAAATCAGCAAACACAACATCTTTTGACAAAACACGATGGGTTCCAATCAAAATATCAACTTGACCGTTTTTCAATTTTTCAAGTGTTTCAGTCTGCTCTTTTTTACTTCTAAAGCGACTCAACACATCAATATTAACTGCAAAATTTTGGAATCGTTCCTTAAAATTCGTATAGTGCTGTTGCGCTAAAACCGTCGTCGGAACTAGAACGACCACCTGTTTGTTATCATTGACTGCCTTAAAGGCTGCACGCATTGCAACTTCAGTCTTTCCAAAACCAACATCCCCAACCAATAGCCTATCCATTGGCTGAGAATCTTGCATATCTCTCTTGATTTCCTCGATACTACGAAGTTGATCATCCGTTTCAACATAAGGAAAAGCATCATCAAAAGCATCTTGCTCTTCATCATCAGCTGAGAAAGCAAAGCCCTTCAACTGACTACGCTCAGAATAGAGTTTGATTAAATCGTCAGCTATATCCTCTACCTGATTCTTAACTTTTTGCTTAGCCTTTTTAAAATGACCATCATTTAACTTATTGAGTTTAGGAGCTTTCCCGTCACTTGAAACGTATTTGGAAAGTAGATGAATCTGTTCTACTGGGATAGAGATTTGATCACCATTTTGGTATTGGACACTGACATAATCGCGGTGTATCCCTTTGATTTCAATTGTTTCAATCCCTAGATATTGACCAATTCCATGGATATGGTGAACAACGTAGTCCCCTTTCTCAAGTTCATTATAATCTTTTAATCTCTCTGCATTTGAAACATGTTGTCTTCGAAAACGACGTTTTAATTTCTTTTGAAAAATCTCATGTTCAGTAATCACCAGAATTTTTTCATCTACAAAATGAAAACCATGTCTGAGATTGCCCTCGATTAAGTTTACAGATTCTTTACAGATACTTGACTTATCTCTAGAGTCCAATTTAATCTGGTATTCCTCTAAAACATCCTCCAATGTTTTACTTCCCATTGAATTGCTAGATTGCAGAATAATAGTGTAGTCCATTTTTTTGTATCGTTCAATTTCTTCTTTTAGAAAAGAAAACTGATTGAAAAACTCTTGCATGGGGTATTGATTAAATTGATAAATGTGATCAAACTTGAGATTTCCTAAGCCCTTTTGCAGATTGGAGAAAAAGGTAACTGGACTTTGTTTTTTATAGTTTTGCTCTGTATCTGCAAAATACTGCATCTCAGAAAATGATTTACCATTCTGTAAATCTTCTGTAAAGTATTGCGCTAATTCTCTTTCAAATGCTTCATACTGATTCATCAATTTCTGGTAATCATCAAAGAATATTGGTGTATCTTTTTCAATATAATCAAATACAGTCCATGATTTCTCATAACACAAAGATAAAAACTTCCTAGAATCTAAATGCATTTGTTTTTGATGAAAACTTGAAAGAATTTCTTCTAAGTATGATTTTAAAATAGGTGATAACGTTTTTGAAATTTGTTTTTCTAAAGCTGATTGTCCTCGTTGATAATCCTTTTCCCTCAAAAGCATATCACTAGCTGGAAAGATAATGAGTTCTGTCTGATTTTCTTTCGATAATTGTGTTTCGACTTCAAATGACCTAATACCATCGACTTCATCACCAAAAAACTCAATTCGGTAAGGTTCCAACTGGGATATTTCAAAAATATCTAAAATATCTCCTCGCAGACTAAATTCGCCTTGAGTTTGTACTTGTGTAACTTTTCGATAGCCTATCTCTTTTAACTGATGGATAAGTGCGTGTTGGTCATATTCTTCACCAACTGTTATTTTTACAATACTATCTTTAAATGCATTGGGAGACGGTAAAATCAATCGACTTGCTGCGATATTACAAACTAAAATCCCTTTCTTAGATGAATCAGTCAAAAAACGCAAGGCTTCAACCAGTGAAATGATTTTTTCTTGTGAAGACATCAAAAACTCGACCATAGGGGAGTCATCTACCAAAAATGGATAGACAAGTTCCTCACCCAAGATAGATATAAGATCACTAACAAGTCCTTCGGCTTCTCCATAAGTTGACGTCAATAACACAATCTTATCTTCCTGTCTCAAACTACTAGCAATTGCTAAAGTTTTTGTAGAAGTTGACAAGCCTAAGATTAATTGTCTTTTCTTATCTGTCAGATTTTGATGCCATTTTTTTATCTGATCATTTTCTGAGAATAAATCTAATAAGGTCACCATTTATCCGTTATACCTCTGCATCGTTTTTTCAAAGTTTTTCTCTTGTAAATAGTAGTTTACAGAATCGTCAACTTTGTCAATAGACTGTAAAATACCAATATAATCATCCTTGTCAAAAGTACTCAAAACATGGTGAACAACTGACATGCCATTTTTAGGTCTTCCGATTCCAATTTTAACACGATTAAAGGTTTGGGTTCCAATATGTTGAATAATAGACTTGATACCATTATGACCACCTGCTGAACCTTTTGCTCTTAAACGAATTTTCCCAACTTCCATGTCAAGGTCATCGTAAATGATGAGTAAATCTTCAATATCCAAACCATAATAAGTCAATAAAGCATGAACCGCTTTTCCACTTTCATTCATAAATGTCGTTGGTTTGACAAGATAAATTTTTTCTCCATTTAGGAAAAAGGATGCTAGGTCAGCTTGAAATATCTTATCGTGTGTAAAAGTGACATTCTGTTTCTTCGCTAGTTGGTCAATCAACATAAATCCAACATTGTGTTTGGTCTCAAAATATTTATCTCCTGGATTTCCTAATCCTACAAGTAATTTGGTCATTTATTTTTCCTTTCAAAAGCCAAAAGGGTTGGAATTTTTTTCCAACCTAATTGACACTATTTGTTAAATATTATTAGACATTAAAGCGGAATTCCATGATATCGCCATCTTGAACGATATATTCTTTTCCTTCTTCACGCAAGCGCCCAGCTTCTTTTACAGCCTTTTCAGATCCGTATTTCACTAGATCCTCATATGACATAGTTACTGCACGAATAAATCCTTTTTCAAAGTCTGAGTGGATAATACCAGCTGCTTGAGGAGCCTTCATACCACGTTTAAAGGTCCAAGCGCGAACTTCTTTTTCACCAGCTGTGAAGTAAGTTCCCAATCCAAGTAAGTGGTAAGCTGCACGAGTCAACTTGTCAACGCCTGACTCTGTCAAACCAAGTGCTTCAAGAAACTCTTGCTTATCTTCTTCGTCTAACTCAGAAATTTCTTCCTCAGCACGCGCAGAAATAACGACTACTTCAGCATTTTCTGTCGCTGCGAATTCACGAATTTGTTTAACATAGTCGATAGAGTCAGGTTCTGAAACAACATCCTCATCCACATTGGCAACATAGAGCACTGGTTTAGTCGTCAAAAGGAAGAGACCTTTGACAACTTTTTGTTCTTCATCTGTAAATTCAATAGTTCGAGCTGATTTTCCATCTTCTAGGACTGGTTTAATCTTTTGAAGAACATTAAACTCAGCTACTGATTCTTTATCTTTTTGCGTACGTGCCATCTTTTCTACACGCGCATAACGCTTATTAACTGATTCTAAGTCAGCAAGAATCAACTCCAGGTTAATAGTATCAATATCTGCAAGTGGATCCACAAAAGCATCTTCACGTCCTTGCTCGCGCATCACATTTTCATCATCAAAAGCACGAACTACGTGAACAATCGCGTCTACTTCACGGATATTAGCCAAGAATTTATTCCCTAGCCCTTCTCCTTTTGAAGCTCCTTTTACAATTCCTGCGATATCTGTAAATTCAAATGTTGTTGGAACTGTCTTTTTAGGAGTGATCATTTCAGTCAATTTTTGTAGGCGTTCATCTGGAACCTCAACCATTCCAACGTTTGGATCAATCGTCGCAAATGGATAGTTTGCAGCCTCTGCTCCTGCTTTTGTAATTGCATTAAATAGTGTTGATTTACCAACGTTTGGCAAACCAACGATACCTGCTGTTAAAGCCATATTTTCTCATTCTCCGTTTTCATTTCAATCCCTAATATTATAACACAAAAAGGGAAAACTTGCTAACCCTCTAACTGAGGGGTTTCAGTCAATAATTTTATTCATTTTTCGATCAAAATCATAGCGCCCCATCATGACAACATGGTCACAATTGCTACATTTAATTTTGATATCTGCTCCTACACGTGTAATTTCCCAACGATTGGCCTTTTTACCTGTTGACTTGATGGTGCAAGCATGTGGTTTTTTCATTTCAACAAAATTTCCAACTTGATACATACTACTCTCCTTCTCTTTTTAGATTATATCATAAAAGAGGCGAGCCAGGCTCAACCTCTTTCACTTAATTTGTACGAACTGGTGTAATGAGCTGCATGAAGTCTTCATCAGTGTCTGCTGGCACAAGAGTAAATGGACGAACAGCTGAGATAAAGCTAATGGTCACCTTTTCGCTATTTAAAGCCTTAAGAGAATCAATCAAGTAAGTTGGGTTGAAACTAATAGTCAAATCTTCACCAGTCACCTGATCAGTATCGATTTCTTCGTTTACTTTACCAACTTCTGGAGAATGAACATGGGCGCTAACAATACCACCTTTAATTTCAAGCTTCACAGTACCATTTTGAGTCGCACTTGATAAAAGGCGAGCACGCTCCATTGACTGACGTAAGTTTACCACATCAAAAGTAATAGTAGTGTTAAAGTCTGTCGGAATCAAGCGATCTGTATCAGGATAGTTACCTTCTAACAAACGAGTATAGAAGCTAATATTTTCGCTTCTAAAGAGGATTTGATTGTTGGCAAAGAAAATCTCTACAGTTTCAATATCATCTGTAAATACTGCTGAAAATTCGCGTAGAGAACGGCTAGGAATCACGACATCAAAATCATCACTATTTTTTTCAAGAGTCAATTTTTTCTGGCTTAGACGATGAGAGTCTGTTGCAACTGTTTTTAACTCTTTGTGTTGGCTCAATACAAAATGAACACCTGTTAAAATTGGACGACTTTCTTGTGTACTTGCAGCAAAAGCTGTTTCATTGATAATTTTCTTAAGTAATTTTGTTTCAAGAACCAAAGGAGTGCTTGCTGAAATTTCTTGGATTCGTGGATATTGCTCGCTATCTTTTCCTTTTAGGGTAATTTCTGATTTGCCACTAGTTAAAACAATTTGGTTTTGTTCAATTTCTTTAAAATCAAGAGTCACATCAGGTAGACTAGATACCACATTGATGAAGAAAGAAGCTTCAAGAAGGATCGAACCTAAAGAAGTAATTAACAAACCAGCATCTTCATTTTTTTGAGAAATAAAATTTTCAATTGAAATTTGACCATTTGAACCAATTAAAGTAACACCTTCATTGGTTACGTCAATTTTGACGGTTGATAAAATAGGAATGGCATTTTTAGAGCTAATAGCTCTCTTAGTAGTATTTAAGGCTTGTAGAAATAAATTTTTATTAATTGAAAAATGAATCATGGATTCTCCTTTATTTATTTTTAGTATTAGAAGGATAATAGTAATAATAGAGTCTGTGAAATCTGTGGAAAACAGACTTTAAACAAGTCATATCAAGTTTTTGGGCTTGTTTAAAAAATGTGGATAAAAAAGATAATAAAGTAAAAGTTATCCACAAGTTATTTGATTTTCTTTTTGATTGATTCAATTTCTAAACGTAAATTATCGTCTTCATCAATCAAAGATTTAATTTTGGCATGGGCATGAATGACTGTTGTGTGATCTTTACCACCAAATTCCTTCCCAATTTTTGGAAGACTATTATCTGTTAGTTCTCTAGATAAATACATGGCTACTTGACGGGCTAACACAATATTTTGAAGGCGTCTGCTTCCCTTCATTTCTTTGACGCTGACACCATAAAAGTTACCAACTTCATTTTGGATTTTATCAATTGGGATGACGAGCATTTGGCTAACATCTTGTTTGCGTGCCCTAATAGCCTCTGCAGCGATATCGATAGTGATATCCTTAATCTTCTTCACTCGGGCGATTAAAGTGATGTCGTTTATTGCTCCTTCAAGTTCTCGGACGTTTGAATCAAATTGACCAGCTAGGTATTCTAGGGTATCACTTTGGAAATGGTAGTCTAAATTCTCTGTTTTGCTTTGTAAAATGGCAATACGTGTCTCAAAGTCAGGTGGTGTGATATTTTGCGTCAAGCCCCAGCTAAAGCGCGTGACAAGTCTTTCTTCAAGGCCCTCTAAGTGTTTAGGGCTACGATCACTAGTCAGAACAATTTGTTTTTGATTGTTATGGAGAACATTGAAAGTATTGAAAAATTCTTCCTGAGTTGCAACTTTTTTTCCACTCAGCGATTGAATATCATCAATTAACAAGAGATCGAGGCTACGGTAGGTTTTTTTGAACTTATCCATTTCACCCAGTCTCAGATGTTCAAGAAAGTCGTTTATAAAGCTTTCAGCAGGAATGTACTTCACACGCGCATCAGGAATATTTTTCAAAATCTCATTCCCAATGGCATTGAGTAAGTGAGTCTTACCAAGCCCAGGTCCTCCATAGATAAAAAGAGGATTATAGGTCAAGGCCAAATCTTCAGAGACAGCCAGGGCGGCTGATACTGCCCAAACATTTCCATCCCCTTGGATAAAATTATCAAAGGTATACTTTTCTTTTAATCCAGTATCCGAATAAGGAATAGATGCTAACTTTGGACTATAGTCATAGAGAGTTGAATTTGGAGCTTCTTCAACTTGTGGGATAATCGTATCTTGAGGCTTGGTAAAAATATAGTGGGGAGTTATTTCAGCATCATAAATCTCAAAACCAGCTACTACAATGATATCTTTTAGTTGTTTTTTCCAGACCATTTCCATTTCAGATCGTGGTAAAAATATAGTGGCAACATTTTCTTCTACCTTAATGAGTTCAGCTTGAATAGCATAGAAATCATACATGGAACGAGTTAGTCTTTCTTGTGCAAATTCTAATATACGATTCCAAAATTGTTTTTCTTTCAATCCTTTCTCCTCCTTTACTATTTAAAAGTTTAATGCTAGATTTATTTTACCATAGATAGCAAGAATTTTCCACAAGCTGTGAAAAATAATCCACAATGTTATCAAGTTTTATCCACAG